>DATEMM010000408.1:0-3292 GCA_035275605.1 Pyrinomonadaceae bacterium | reverse complement strand
ACGTAGAATTCAACCCACTCATTACTCATCACCTATCACTTATCACTTGTGATTACGCTTGTCGAGGGGAGCAGGCGGCGGGGGGTTGGGCCGGTGATGACCTGGGGCCGGGCGTGTCTGGTGATGATGTCTGTGAGCAGTTGGTCTTCGAGCTGGCGGTTGTCCCAGATGCGGTTGCCCTGATCCATGATGGCAAAGACGACTGGCCCCTGGTCCTGCGTGAAGACTATGCCGGCGAGGCTGGCCATCCCGCCGTCAACTTCCGCCGTCAGCGTCCCGGTCTTGGCGACTACAGCTCCTTCGAGTCCCGTCCCCGCCAGCCTTCGCCTGAGCGTGCCCGCGTCGTCGCTCGCTACGGGCATGATGTCCGCCGGCTCTAATCCCTGCCGCCTGGCTTCCTCCACCAGCGCGCGAATCACCGTCAACAATTCTCTGGGCGTCATCTGATTATGCTCGCGCCCCGAAACAGTCGAGATCGTCAGGTAATCCGCCGGCAGCTTTAACTCATCCACCAGAAATTGCCGGACGCCCGGCGCGCCGCCGACGAGCGCGCCTATCTTCTCGGCCATGAAATTGCTCGACCGCGCGTTCATGTAAAGCAGCATCTCGCTCAACGGATTGGAATTGATTGTCACGAGTGGCTGCCCGCCCGCGTCTTCGGCAACGGCAGTTTTCGGATTCCCGAGCTTGAGAGCTTTGGCAAGTCTTCCGGCGGATTCTTCCGGCGAGTTGCTGAAGTTGAAGCAGAACTCCGGCGAGACTGTTATGTCGCTCAGCCGCTCTATACCGCGCGCCTTTAGCTCCTTACTGATGAGGGCGGCCCCTGCGTCGCCAAACGTCGGATCATTCCCGCGCACGTAGAGCCTGCCCTCCTTTGACGCACCCTTTGAGCTGGAGCCGCCCTCCAGCATGACTTGCGTCTGGAAGCGATAACCGGCTCCGAGTCGCTTGAGCGCCAGCAGCGAAGTCGCTAGTTTGACGAGCGAGGCCGGGTTAAAGGTCACGTCGGCGTTGAGCGAGGCGTAGGTGCGCTCTCCGTCCAGGCTTTCAATCAGGACGCCGTGCGTCTCCGGGGCTTCTTCGCGCTCCTGATACCAGGCGGCGGCGTCAAACAACGGCGCGCTCGTGGCGGGCTGCGGCGCAGTTGTGGCAGTAGCCGAGGCATCATCTGTCGGGGCGACGAGCGTGGCCGCGTTATCTAGGATGACGCGGGCCTTGATGAAGTGCGGGATGATGGTCAGAGTTGAGATGATGACCAGCCCGACGGCTAGCATCAAGAGAATAGGCTGGCGACGATTCAAATCTTCCCTCCGCACGTTTTTATGTCTTCCGCAAAATCAAACGAAGCCGTATGATGCTTAAAGGCCCGAGCGCGCGTCAAGCGCAATGCACGATAAACCTCAAAAGAGCGCGCTCCACAGAACAGGACACATTCAGAGATGAACTTGCATACAAGCTTTCTGCTTGTCGAGGGCTTGCTGGGATTGCCCCTGTGGGTGACGTGCGTCTTCGTCGCCGCCTTCGGCGCAATTATCGGGAGCTTTCTTAACGTAGTCATTCACCGCCTTCCGCGCGAAGAGTCAATCGTCTTCCCCAACTCGCGCTGCCCCACATGTGGGGCGCGCATTCGCTCCTTCGATAATCTGCCGATCATCAGCTACCTAATCCTGAGGGGCCGCTGCCGCGCTTGCCGTGCCAGGATTTCGCCGCGCTACCCGGCGGTCGAAGCATTAACGGCCCTGCTCTACCTCGCAGTATTTCTCTTCGACTTCTACTGGCGCGGAGGGATAACAGCAATCATTCCCTTCGACCTGGTCTTCGTGACGGCGCTCGTCGCGCTCATCTTCATCGACGCCGAGCACATGCTCCTGCCAAACGCGATCACCTATCCCGGCATCGCCTTCGCCGTCGTGGCCCGTCTGGCTCTTCCCTTCCTGGTCGGCGTCAATGCCTTCGAAGACCTTCCGTCGCTGGCTTATGGAAAATTCTGGAGTCTGCCGCTGTGGGCGACTTCGCTGATTGGAGCAGCTATCGGCGCGCTCGTCGGCGGAGGAAGCCTGTGGCTGATGGGCTGGCTCTGGGAGCGCCTGCGCGGTGTGGAGGCGATGGGCCTGGGCGACGTCAAGATGATGTTCATGGTCGGGGCGTACCTAGGCTGGCGATTGACGATTCTGACCATTTTCCTAGGCGTCCTTTCCGGCTCAATTATCGGCGTCGGATTGATGGCGCGGCGCGGCGAAAAAGATATGCAGATGCAACTCCCCTTCGGCATCTTTCTAGGCATCGGCTCCATCTTCGCCCTGCTCATCGGCCCACGCATCATCGCCTGGTACGCAGCGCAGTTCGTGTGATTTTTGATTTTTGATTTGCGATTGGATAAGGACTAAAGAATTATTTAATTAAGTTCTTGTCCTTATCCAATCAAAAATCGCAAATCAAAAATCAAAAATTCCAAAATTCATCCATGTTTTTTCGCCGGAACAATCGGACGCGCCTGGTGCTGGTCATGTTGGCGGGCGTGATTCTGCTCGCCAGTCTTTTCGCCCTGGCGCTCAACATGCTCGCGCCGGACGCGGCCCGCGCGCGTGGCACAGTCCTCCTGGCCGTCTTCATAGCCATCCTCGTCTTCAGCCTGCTCGCGGTTATCCTGCTGTTGCGCTGGCTCCTGCGCCCCTATCGTCAACTGGTCGGCGAGGCCGAGCGGGCTCCGGTCGCGGCCCGCTCAAATAAGCCGCGCGACGAGGGGCAGTTCGTCCTCGAAACTTTCCAAACAATCGTCGCGCAGTTGCAGGCCCAACAGCGCGAATTGGAAGCCCTGAGCGCGCGAGACCGCGCACGCGCCGCCTCCGCCGAACGCTTCAGCGAGCGGATCGTCGCCAGCGTCCCCTCTGGCCTCGTAGCCTTCGACGCCGAGGGGCGCGCCACTGTCGTCAACTCCCCTGCGCGCGCGCTGATAGAGGCCGACGGGGAGGCCGAAGGTAAGAGTGTGCGCGAGCTTCTGGGGCGCGCGCCCGACCTGGCCGAGATGGTGGAGAGATGCCTGGAAACCGGCGAGGTCTACCGCCGCGAAGAGGTCACGGCGACATTCGAGGGAGGCAACGTCAGGCGTCTCGGCGCGACGGTCGCGCCGATTGACCCGGCGCAAGACCCGGAGGGTACGCGCGGCGCGCTCTGCCTGCTCACCGATTTGACGGAAGTTCTGCAACTGCGCGAGCAGGTCGCCCTGAAGAAGAACCTGGAAAGTCTGGGCGAAATGTCCGCCGGGCTGGCACACGAATTCAAAAACGCGCTG
>DATEMM010000407.1:0-9605 GCA_035275605.1 Pyrinomonadaceae bacterium | reverse complement strand
CGAGGGCCCCGGCCGCGCGCGCGGCGGCCGCCTTCAGATGTAGATTCGAGTAGCGCGTGAATTGCCCGTGCGGGTTCTCTTTGTCCGGCGTTCCGGTGAAAGCAATCGCCACGGCACCAGAGGCAGCCGTTCCCTTGTAGTCGTTGTAGTTCAGGTCGGACGCCGTGATGCCGTAACCGACGAAGACGAAAGGCGCGCTCGTCACGCTCGCACTCGAACTGAAGCCGAGCGGCATCCAGTCTTCACCCAGACGAAGGTCCAGCGAGCCATCATTGGAAGTGAACGACATGGAATTCTTCTTCCCCAACTCCACGCCCGCGACGAACGGGAACTCCTGCATGTAGCGGCGCGGGCTGTCGGCCTCAAGGATTGACATGCCGGGCAGGTCGCGTCCGATGCTGCGGCGCAGGTGATAGCGCGCGAACTCTCTGGCAATGTACTCGGCTGCAAGCTGTGCGCCGGGGCTTCCCGTTCTGCGCCCCTCAAGTTTGTCCGAGGCCAGGTGAGAGACGTGCGCTCGCAGGCGCTCGACGCTTGGCGCACTTTCGGGAGTGACGGTTTGCTGCGCGACGACGCCGAGTGCGACGACTAAGACGAGCGAAAGCGAGATGAGTTTGTGCCGCATAAGCTGTAAATCCTTAATCCACCCAATCCGCTATGAAGACGTTCGTGTCGCCGCGCGTCTTCGCGTTGCGGTTCGAGGCGAAGACCAGTTTCCTGCCGTCAGGCGAGAACATTGGGAAGCCGTCGAAGGTCTCCTCGAAAGTGATGCGCTCCAGGCCCGTGCCGTCCACGTTGACGGAGTAGAGGTCGAAGTTGCGCCCGCGCGGGTCGTTTAAATTCGAGGCGAAGATGATTCGCTTATCGTCTGGGAAGAAGTAGGGCGCGAAGCTGGCCGCGCCAAGGCGCGTTACCTGCCGCTTGTTCGTGCCATCCGAGTTCATCACCCAGATTTCAAAGACGGTCGGCTCGATCACGTTCTCCGCTAGCTTCTGCTTGTAGCGCTCGATTTCAGCGGGCGTCTGCGGATGATACGAGCGATAAACTATCTGGCGGCCGTCGCGCGAGAAGAACGGGCCGCCGTCGTAGCCAAGCGCCGTCGTCAACCTCTTCACGTGCTTACCGTCGGCGTCCATAGTGTAAACGTCCAGATCGCCGTCACGCATAGAGGTAAAGACTATCCTCCGGCCATCAATCGAGATGGTGGCTTCGGCGTCGTAGCCCTGTGTCTTCGTCAGTTGCTTGAGGTCGGAGCCGTCTGGCCTCGCCGTGAAGATGTCGTAAGAAGAATAGATGGGCCAGACGTAGCCTGTGCGCCTGTAGTCTGGGGCGGGCGGGCACTCCTTCGCGCCGAGGTGCGTGGAAGCGTAGAGGATGCGCCGCCGGTCGGGAAAGAAATAGGAGCAGGTGGTCTTGCCCATCCCGGTCGAGACCATGCGGGCACCTGTGCCGTCCGCGCCCATCGTATAAATCTGGTCGCACGCGCGCCCGTCGCGCTTCGACTGGAAGATTAGCTCGCGCCCGTCGCCGGAAAAGTAGGCTTCGGCGTTCTCGCCGCTGAACGTCAACTGCCGCACGTTGCGCAGGTGCTTCTCCGAAGGCAGCGCGAGGTCGTCGGGCGAAGGTTTGAGCGCGGGGCTCTGGGCGGCGGAGAAAGCGGCAGCCAAGAGGCCGACCAGGAGTGCTAAGGGGAATAGGATTTTCGTGCTCATTAATTTTAAGAGGGAAAAGCGTCCACGCGCCCGCGCTGGAGACCGAGACGGCGCGCCCTTACTTTAAACCGCGCCCGCCTTTGTGCCAAGCGCGCCCCGCCAAAATGTATTGTCATTCCGCCCTCGCCGTGGATAATCAGCACCGACGTCCACGTCCGCGACCCTTACGCGTGCTTACGGAGTTGAACGGATATGTCTCACCCGGACCCTACCCCCGCCGAGGAATCCGCCGAGCCGCGGCCCGGTCAGTTCACGGCCATGATTAGCAGCACTGCGCTCGACTTGCCGGAGCATCGCGCGCTCGTGCACAAGGCGTGTCTTGAGGCGGGCGTCTTCCCCATCGGCATGGAGCAACTTCCGGCGCGTGACGCGACCGGCATCACCGCCTCGCTGGAGATGGTCGAACAGGCCGACATCTACATCGGCGTTTACGCCTTCCGTTACGGCTGGGTGCCCGACGGGCGGGACATTTCAATTACCGAGATGGAGTTCGACCGCGCGATGGCGCGCAAAGCCGAGGGCAAGCTTCGCGAAATTCTTGTCTTCACCGCCCACAAAGAGCACCCCTTCACTGCGGACGACATCGAGGCCGACAAGGTCGCGCAGGAGAAGCTAAGCAGGTTCAAGGCGCGCGCCGCCGACGGCCGCGTGCGCAAAGAGTTCAAGTCGGCGGAGGAGCTTCACCGCCTCGTCCTTCAAGCGCTGAGCGAGTTCAAGAGCAGGCAGCAGCGTGCGGTGGACGCCGGAACGGACGCCCGCCCCGCGCAGACTTCCATCCCCAATAACCTCCCCCGCATCCAGCCCTTCTTCGGTCGCGAGGCGGAACTCGCGCAAATCCGTGAAGCCCTCGACCCGGAGAGCCGTACCTGGGGCGCGCTCATTGACGGGCCGGGCGGCATGGGCAAGACCTCGCTGGCCGTCCGCGCCGCCTACGACTGCACGCCCGACGAGTTCAAGCGCATCGTCTTCGTCTCCGTGAAGAATCGCGAGTTGGACGACGACGGCGTGCGCGAGTTGGGCGTCTTCGTCCTGCCCGGCTTCCTCGAAATGCTCAACGAACTCTCGCGCGAGCTGGGCCGCGCGGACATCACGAAGGCCCCGGAGGACGAGCGCATCCGTCTACTTCTTGAAGCGCTCCGCGACGAGCAGGTGCTGCTCATCCTCGACAACCTCGAATCGCTCCCCAAGTCAGATCGCGACCGGCTCTTCACCTTCGTCAAGCGCCTGCCGCAAGGCTGCAAGGCCATCCTCACCAGCCGCCGTCGCATCGGCTCCGGCTCGGAGGAACTCATCCTCGAAAAACTCAGCCAGGAGGCCGCGCTCGAAACCCTCGCCGACCTCGCCGGGCGCAACCCACTGCTCGCGAGGACGAGCGAAGCCGAGCGCATAGCCCTTTACAAGCAGACCGCCGGCAACCCGCTGCTCTTGCGCTGGGTGGCTGGGCAACTCGGCCGCGGGAGCTGCCGTACCTTCGACGACGCGCTGGAGTTCCTTCGCTCCTGCCCGGAGGACAACGACCCGCTGGAGTTTGTCTTCGGTGATCTGGTGAACGAGTTCACCGAGGCCGAGACCAAAGTCCTCTGCGCGCTCACCTACTTCAGCCTTCCGGCGAAAGTGGAGCACGTCGCTACGGTCGCGGGCTGCGACGAGGAACCGGCCGAAACAGCCCTGCACAGCCTCGCAAACCGCTCGCTGGTCGTCCCGGACACTGAAGAAACGGCGTTCGCCCTCGTGCCGATGGTCGCCGACTTCCTGCGGCGGCGTAAGCCCGAGGTCGTCGCAGAGACCGGCGACCGGCTCGAAAAGCAAGCCTACTCGCTGGCGGTGGAGAACGGCTATCGGGAATACGATAACTTCCCCGTGCTCGACGCCGCGTGGCCCACGGTCACCGCCTCCTTACCTCGTTTCCTCGCCGGGCCGAATGACCAGCTCCAGACTGTGTGTGACGCACTCAAATTCTTTCTCGAATTCACTGGTCGCTGGGATGAATGGCTCGCCCTCTCGCGGGATGCCGAAGCCAGGGCCGTGGCGGCCAAAGATTTCTTGAACGCTGGCTGGCGGGCCAACGATGCCGACTGGGTTCACTATCTGCGCGGCCAATCGGCGGAAGTGCTCGCCTGCGCCGACCGCGCCGAGGCTCACTGGCGCGACGCACAGGCCGGCGCTCGCGAGCAGGCATTCGTCATCCGCTTGCGGGGCCTAGGGCACAAATTGGCCGGGGATTATGCTGCCGCCATCGCGGCCTTCAGCGAAGCCGTGGAGCTTTGGCGCACCTTAAGGCCCGAGAGCGTTGATGTCGCCATCGGCCTGAACGAACTTGCCGGAGCCGAACGACGCTCCGGCAATCTTGACGACGCCGAGCGCGATTACCGAGAGGCCCTGCGGATCGCTTTGGCCGTCGATTATCGCGAAGGCGTTGCCTTCATCACCGGCAATCTGGCAACGCTGGCGCTGGACCGCGAGGACTGGCCCGGCGCGGAAATCTTAGCTCGTGAGGCCCTGACCTTAGCCGAAAACGTCGGCCGCAAGGAGTTGATTGCTTTGGACTGCGACTACCTCGCCGACGCCCTTGTCCGGCAAGGCCGGAAGGCGGAAGCCCTCCCGCACGCCCGGCGCGCCGTCGAAATCTACACCGCCCTGCGTTCACCGAGCCTCGAAGGGGCTCAACAGACTCTCGCGGAATGTGAAAGCTGACCTCGTTGGGTGAAAGACTGACGACGTAAGTCAGCCGAACTTCAGCGCGCGTGGTCGCGGCTGAAGTTCGGCTGAGTTGTGGTGGCGGGGGCTTGGGCGTTAGCCGTTGGTACGCTCGAACTCACGCATGAACTGGACGAGCGCCTCGACGCCTTCCCGCGGGAAGGCGTTGTAGATGGAGGCGCGTATGCCGCCGACCGAGCGGTGGCCTTTCAGTCCGTCCAGGCCCTGTGCCGTCGCCTCACTCGCAAACCTTTTCTCCAGCTCTTCGGAAGGAAGGCGGAAGGTGATGTTCATAATCGAGCGGGAGTCCGGGTCGGCGTGGCCGCGGTAGAACGCGGTCGCGTCAATCGCGTCGTAAAGAAGGCCCGCCTTCTCTTCGTTCTCGCGCCGCATTCCGTCCAGGCCGCCCTTCCCTTTCAGCCACTTGCAGACCCGGTCAATGATGTAAATGCCCCACGTGTTCGGCGTGTTGTAGAGCGATTTGTTCTCGACGTGCGTGCGGAAATCCAGCATGGTGTGCATTCCGTCCGGAATGCGCTGCAAAAGGTCGTCGCGAAGAATGACGAGGGTGACGCCGCTTGGCCCCATGTTCTTCTGCGCCCCCGCGTAGATGAGCGCGTACTTCTCTGCAGGGATGGGGTGCGAGAGGATGTCGGACGAGGCGTCCGCGAAGAGCGGCACCTCTCCCACTTGCGGCTCCTCTTTCCACTCCACGCCTTCAATCGTCTCGTTCGTCGTGATGTGAACGTAAGCGGCGTGCGGGTCGAGCTTGATTTCGTCCGCCGAGGGCGTGCGCGTAAAGCCGCCGTCGGCCATCGTCGCGGCGATGTTTACATTTCCCTCGCGCCTGGCCTCCTTGACGGCCTTCTTGCCCCAACTGCCCGTGACGATGTAGTCCGCGCTTCCCTCCCCGTGCAGGAAGTTCATAGGGATCATGGAAAATTGCAAGCTCGCTCCGCCCTGCAAAAAGAGCACGTGATAATTGTCCGGCAAACCCAGCAGCTCGCGCAAGCCCCGCTCCGCGCTCCCGATAATCTCGTCAAAGGCTTTCGAGCGATGGCTGATCTCCATCACAGACATGCCAACGCCCGGCAAACTCACCAATTCGCGCTGCGCTTCCTCCAGAACCGGCAGCGGCAACACGGCAGGCCCCGCGCTGAAGTTAAAGATTCTCTCAGTCATTCATTCTTCTCCTTAAAAGTGGTCAGTAGCAGTGGTCAGTGGTCGGTGGTCAGTGGCCAGTTAAAGACAAAAACTCGCCGCTGCTTACCGTCTTTCTTTTAACTGACCACCGACCACTGACTACTGACCACTGTTTCCATACTTGGGTCGCATCGCTTTGCCCGCGATGCGCGCGACGATCCAGCGCGGAACCAGCCGCTCGGACTCGGTCATCAGGTAGTTCGTCCAGCCGGAGACGATGTGGCTCTTCCTTCGCTTCAACCCGCTGAGCGCGGTGTCAACCACCTGATCGGGCGTCTGTGCCACACGCATAGGCGGTTTGTCCGTGTTCGCAGCCGCGAAGAAGTTGGTCTCCGTCACACCGGGACACAGCGCCATCACGTGCACACCCAGAGAGCGGTTCTCGTCCCAGAGCGCCTCCGAGAAGGAGAGCACGAAGGCTTTGGTCGCGGCGTAGGTCGCCATGAACGGCACGCCCTGAAAGGCCGCGGTCGAAGCGACGTTGATGATTGTGCCACTCTTTCGCTCGCGCATGGGCTTGAGATAAAGGTGCGTCAGGGCAACGAGCGCCTTGATGTTCAAGTCAATCATCTCAAGCTCGCGCTTAACGTCGAGCGTCGCGAAATCTCCCATCGAGCCGAAGCCAGCGTTGTTGATGAGCATCTCGACTTTAAGGCCGCGCCTTGTCGTCTCCTCGAACAATCTCCGGGCCGCGTCCTCTTCCGTCAAATCCAAGGCGACGTACTGCGCGTTGACGCCGTGCGCCCGCCCCAGTTCGCCACACAAACTGGCCAGCTTATCCTCCGAGCGCGCGACCAGCACGACGTTCTCGCCACGCGCCGCCAGCCTGCGGGCGAAAGCCTCGCCGATGCCGCTGGATGCGCCTGTGATGAGCGTGGTTTTCATCAGGTGTGTTTACGACTAACCTTTAATTTCCAGCAGGCTCAGTTCGAGAATATCAGGGTTCTCCGCGCGCAGGCGCTCAAGCGTCTCCGGCGGAGGCGCGGCCTCCAGATTGATGCGAGCGACCGCCGCCTCTGAGCCTTCGAAGATGATGTTCTCCATCTCCTGCACGTTGATGTTCGCGCCGCGGATGGCGTCCAGAACGTGTGCGAGCACGCCTGGGCGGTCCTGGTGGCGCACGACCAGCGTGTGCGTGGAGGGCGTGCGCTCGGCCAGGTTGACCACGTTCGGCACTATTCCCGTCTCTTTGAAAGCTCTGACGATGCGGACGGTCTCGGCGGCAATCGCCTCCTGCGCCTGGTCGGTCGAAGCGCCGATGTGGTGCGTGCCGTAGAGGTTCTCCGCCTGCGCAATCTCGTCCGTGAATTCGCCTGTGGCCGAAGCAGGCTCGGCAGCGAAAACGTCCAACCCGGCGCGAATCCGCCCGGTCTTCAAGACCTCCCGGAGCGCCCCCTGATCTACGACCTCGCCGCGCGCCGTGTTGACGAAGATCGCGCCTTCCTTCATCGAGTTGAAAACGTCCGCGCCGATGAGCGAGCGCGTCTCAGGCTTTAAAGCCAGGTGAACGCTGACGACGTCCGCAACGCGCGCGACCTCCTGCGGCGTGTCCAGGCGCTCGATGCCTAGCTCGGCGGCGCGCTCCATCGTCAGGCTGCGGCTCCAGGCGACGACCTGCATGCCGAAGGCGCGCGCGCGTGGAATCATTTCGCGCCCGATCTGTCCTGTGCCAATCAACCCGAGCGTCCGGCCGTAGAGCCCGCGCGCCTTTGAAAACTCTTTCTTGTTCCACTCGCCGCGCCTGAGCGCGATGACGTTGTCGGCGACGCGGCGGTCGAGCGCCAGAATCAGGGCGAAGGCTAGCTCCGCAACGGCGATGGCGTTCTTGCCCGGACAGTTCGAGACGTAGATGCCGCGCCGCGAGGCCGCCGCCACGTCAATCGTGTTGTAGCCCGCGCCCGCTCTCACGACCAGCTTCAACGCGCCGGCCGAGAGCGCTGCCTCCGTCACCTTCGTCGAGCGCACGACCAGCACGTCCGGGTTAAGAGTGCGTATCGCCTCGACCAGCGCCTCGTCCTTCAAATCGGGCTGAAACGTCACCTCGCACCCGATGGCCGCGAGGCCGTCTCTCCCGGACTGCTCGAATTTGTCAGCTATCAGTACAAGCATAGTGGTCAGTGGTCGGTGGTCAGTGGCCTGTTGGCGGCGAGTGGTTTTTACTGACCACTGACCACCGGCCACTGACCGCTGTTAGATGTTATGAATCAAAATCCCGTCTCTCAGTTTCGGTTCGAACCAGGTGGACTTGGGCGGCATGATGCCTTCTGCGTCCGAGACGCGCAGGAGGTCCGCAATGGTCGTCGGGTAGAGCGAGAAGGCGACCGCCGCCCGTCCTTCGTCAACCAGCTTTTCCAGCTCCTTCGTGCCGCGCACTCCGCCTATGAAATCTATGCGCTTGTCCGTGCGCACATCCTTGATGCCGAGGATGGGGTCGAGCAGGTGATCTTGCAGCAGGCTCACGTCGAGCGAGGCCACAGGGTCACTTGTCTGCGGCGTCCCGCCTTTGAGAGTCAGACCGTACCAGCGTTTGACGAAGTACATGCTCCACTGGCCGGGCTTTTCGGGCGTCGGGGGCGCATCTTCCGTGACGTCGAACCTGGTCTTGACGTTGAGGAAAAACTCCCCGGCCGTCTGGTTGTTCAAATCGCGCACGACGCGGTTGTAGGGAAGTATCTGTAACTGTTTGTCTGGGAAGATGACCGTCAGAAAAAAGTTGTACTCCTCGTCGCCCGTGTGGCCGAAGCTGCGGTCCTTCATCTCGGCGCGGGCGCGGCTGGCGCTCGCCGCGCGGTGGTGCCCGTCCGCTATGTAGAGCAGCGGGACTTCGCGGAAACCCTGGACGAAGCGGACGGCGTCGGGCGCGCGCCAGACAGTGTGCTGGATGCCGTCCTCGGCTGTGAAATCGTAGAGGGGTTCGGTCAAGACGGTTTCCATGACCATCGCATCGATTTCGGGTTGGGCGCGGTAGGTGAGAAAGACCGGGCCGGTCTGCGATTTCAGAGTCAGCATGTGGCGCGTGCGGTCGTCCTCCTTGTCGGGCCTGGTCCGCTCGTGCTTGCGAATTAAGTTCCGGTCATACTCGTCAACGGAGCAGCAGGCGACGACGCCCACCTGCTCGTGGCCGTTCATAATCAGCCGGTAGAGATAGACGCTCGGGGTCTCTTCCTCTTCGAGCGGGCACTCGCGTATGAGTTTCTCGAAATTCTCCGCGGCCTTGCGGTAAACGGAGTCGGCGTAGATGTCCGTGCCTTCGGGCAGGTCAATCTCCGGGCGCGAGACGTGCAGGAAACTAAGCGGATTATCCGCCGCCAGGGCACGCGCTTCCTCTGTACTGACGACATCGTAGGGCGGACTGGCGACTTGCGCGACGCGCTCACTTGGCGGGCGCAACGCGCGAAAAGGGTGGATGACTGCCACAGGCAATTCTCCTCTTTGGAAGTAGTGTTGAGTTTTCAGTTCTCAGTTTTCAGTAAAGACCGGGTGCTTTTACTGAAAACTGAAAACTCAAAACTGAAAACTGATTGCTTGGCGTGTAAGACTATCCGCTTGCGAGGCCGTTTGCCAAGCCCGGAGCGCAGCCCCCGCGGATGTTTTTGCCCGAACGGCTTTCCACACAGGCGGTCGCATCCTTTAGAATGCTGCCGACAGGATAGAAACCAACAGGCGAGGTCAGCATGATGAACAACCTGGCGAGCCGCGACTGCGTGCCGTGCAGAGGCGGGGTGCCGCCCCTGAATGGTGCCGAGATAGAAAATTTATTAAAGCAATTAGAGGGCTGGGAAGTCGTGGAAGGACATCACCTGCGAAAGGTTTATGAGTTTCAGAATTTCCGCGAGGCGCTCCTCTTCGTCAATCGCGTCGGCGCGATTGCAGAAGTGCAGGGACATCACCCGGACATCTCTTTCGGCTGGGGGCGCGCCGAGGTCACCATCTGGACGCACAAGATTGACGGCCTCACGGAAAGCGACTTCATCCTCGCGGCGAAGATTGACG
>DATEMM010000406.1:0-3759 GCA_035275605.1 Pyrinomonadaceae bacterium | reverse complement strand
GCTGCCTTTGGCGTCGCCGCCATAGCAGTCTATTACCTGGGCGAGTTCGTGCCGCGCCTGCTCGGGCTTCCAGCCAATATCCCGTACCCCGTCTCTGATGATGGCATCAATGCGCGCAGTTTTCTACAACTGTTGATGAGCCAGCTCGGCGCGGCGCTGGCGTTCACCTTCGTCTTCGCCTTCGTTCTGCTTTTTCTTTCCATGCTGCTGCGCCGCAAGTGGCTGGGCATCGGCGCGGGCTGGCTCCTGCTCTGCGGGGTGGCGGTCCTGACGGTCTCCTGGAAGTCTCCTGTGAGCTGGCCGTTCACCGCCGTCATCATCACGCTGTTCGTCGTCGCCGTCGTGCGCTACGGCATGCTGGTCGGGCTCACGGCCCTCTTCTTCTATCACCTGATCGTTTTCTTCCCCATCACCACGGAACTCTCCGCCTGGTACGCGACCAGTTTCATCTTCGACCTGGTTGTACTGGTCGCACTGGCCGTCTTCGGTTTCTACACCTCGCTCGGCGGGCAGCCGCTCATCCGCGGCAAACTATTAGAGGATTAAAGCGATTGCGGAATGCGGATTTCGGATTGCGGATTTAAGAACACGGTTTTCCAATCCGCAATCCGAAATCCGCATTCCGCAATCGAATGTGTTTACGCTTTCTCTAATCCAGCGTACTTTTCAATCAGCTTCTTCTGGCCAAAACCCGGAAAACTGACCGTCAGCTTAGCCGAATCGCCCGTGCCTTCGCGGCGCAGCACCAGGCCGCGCCCGTACTTCGGGTGGCGGACGTGCGAGCCGGGGGCGAAGTCGCCGCCCGCCGACGAACTTGAAGAACCGCTCGTGCTTGCGCTCGCGGCGCGGCGTTTGATAGTCGGCTCCGGCTGGGTCCGTTTGTAGTCGGAGCCTCCGCCGAGCTGCTGGCCGCGCTTGCGGAAGAACTCCGCGATGGAATCGACGCTGTCGTAAGTCTTGCCAGCGTATTTCGTGCGCTCGCGCGCGTCACCGCGAAGCGCCTGCGCCGCGTGCTTGTTCTCAAGCGTGGAGGACGAGCGAGCGAACGAGAGCCAGGAGTTTCCGCGCGAGAGGTCTTCCATCAAATCGAGCGGCATCTCGTTTAAGAACTGCGAGGGCTCGCTCGCCATCTCTTCGCCATAGACGCGCCGCTTCATCGCGTGCGTGACGTACAGGAACCTTTCAGCGCGCGTGATGGCGACGTAGCAGAGGCGACGCTCTTCCTCCAATTCAGCCGGGTCCGTGGCCGAGCGCGAGTGTGGAAAGAGCCCGTCTTCTAGGCCGACGATGAAGACGAGCGGGAACTCCAGCCCCTTGGCCGCGTGCATCGTCATCAGGGTGACGGGCGCGTCGCGCTTGTACTGGTCCGTGTCCGAGACGAGCGCGGCGTGGTCTATGAAATCGCGCAGGCCCTCCTTCTCCTGCTCGTCATAATCGACGGCGGCGTTGACCAGTTCCTGCAAGTTCTCCAGGCGCGCCTCCGCTTCGTCCGAGTTTTCCGTCTTGAGCGCGTTCTCGTAGCCCGTGTCAAGAATCGCCGCCTTGACTACGTCGGAGACGGGCGATTCGGAAGCCCCCGCGTTATTCGCAGCGCTCACCAGATTGGTGATGATCTGCTGAAAATTCTTCAGGGCAGAGATGGCGCGCGGGCTCAACCCCTTGCCCTGCTCGGTCAGGATGCTGATGGTCTCCCAGTGCGAGACGCCGTAGTCCTTGGCGTGGCGTTCGATCTGGTCGAGAGTTTGTTTGCCGAGACCTCGCGCGGGACTGTTGATGACGCGCATCAAGGCGATAGAGTCGTGCGGGTTGAGCGCGAGTTTCAGGTAGGAGATGATGTCGCGCACCTCCATACGCTCGTAGAAGGAGAAGCCGCCGACTATGTTGTAGGTGAGCCCGACGCGCCTCAGAGCTTCCTCGAAGACGCGCGACTGGGCGTTGGTGCGGTAGAGCACCGCGGCGCGAATGTCAGGCTCCGCGCGCCTGTGCTCTTCGATTTTAGAGGCGACGAAACGGGCCTCAGCATCCGAGTCGAAAGCCTGGTAATAACGTATGCGCTCGCCCGAAGGGTTGGCCGTCCACAGGGTCTTCCCCTTGCGTTCGGTGTTGTGTTTGACGACCGCGCCAGCCACGTCCAGGATCGTCTGCGTCGAGCGGTAGTTCTGCTCCAGCCGAATCACTTTCGCGCTCGGGTAGTGCTCCTCGAAGTTCAGAATGTTAGTGATGTCCGCGCCCCGCCACTTGTAGACACTCTGGTCTTCGTCCCCGACCACACAGATGTTCTGCTGCTTCTCCGTCAGAAAGCGTATCAGCGCGAACTGGAGCATGTTCGTGTCCTGGTATTCGTCCACGAGGATGTAGCGGAATCTGTCGTTGTAGTACTCGCGCACTTCTGGGACGCGGCGCAGGAGCTGGACGGTCTTAATCAGCAGGTCATCGAAGTCTAGCGCGTTGTTGTTGACCAGTCGCTCCTCATAGAGCTTGAAGACGCGGCTGATGGCCACGCGCTTTTCGTCGTTGTACTCGACGCGCGCGGCGTAGGATTGGCTGTCGTCGCCGTGGCGATTCTTCGCGCCGGAGATCGCGCCCTGCGTGGCCCGCTGCCCCAATTGTTTGTCGTCATAGCCCAAATCTCTGATGCACGCCTTGATGAGCTTCACCGAATCGTCCTGGTCATAGATGGTGAAGGAGCGCGTGTAGCCCGCACCCAGAGCTTCTATGTGCTGGCGCAGGATGCGGACGCAGAGGCTGTGAAAGGTCGAGATGAGCGGCGCGCTCGTCATGCTCCGGCCGCTCAGGAGCGCGCGGACGCGCTCGCGCATCTCTTCGGCCGCCTTGTTGGTGAAAGTGACGGCCAGAATATTGTGCGGCGCAACGTTGCGCTCGGCTATCAGGTACGCGATGCGGTGCGCGATGACGCGCGTCTTGCCGGAGCCTGCGCCCGCCAGAATCAGCAAAGGCCCGTCGGTCTCCGTGACGGCCTCGCGCTGCTGTTGATTAAGTGATGAGAGGAAGTCCATAAATTAAAAGCAGAATCCAGAAGTCAGAAGCCAGGAGCCAGAATAAAAACGGTTTCAGCCTTTTATTCTGAATTCTGACTCCTGAATTCAAAGTGCATTATTTTATCAATCTCTGAATGGCCTTGAACTGCTCGTGCTTCGAGTCGCGCATCAGCTCGAAGAGCGCCATCTCGATGGTCGAGGGAATCGCCCCGCTCTGTTGCATCTTGGCTAGTCCCATCTGCTTGTTGTGAAGGGTGCGAGCCGTGATGCAGTCGGTCAAAAGGTGCACGCGGTAGCCGCGCTCCAGCAGATCGTGCGCCGTCTGGTTGACGCAGATGTGCGCTTCTATCCCGCAGATGAGAACGTGCAGGGCGCGCAGCCGCTCCAGCTCCGCTTCAAAAGGAGGCGCGCCGCAGGAGCTAAAAGCAGTCTTCTCGATAATTTTTGTCCCGGCGGGCAGCGCGGCCTTGATCTCACTGGCCGTGTGGCCCAGACCTTTCGGGTACTGCTCCGTAACGATGACAGGGACGCTGAGCCGTCCCGCGGCATGAGCCACCAGGGCAACCCGCGCGGCCGTCTCAGCGAAGTCCGAGATGACGGGGCGAAACCCCTCCTGCATGTCCAGGACGACGAGCGCGGTCTGCGTCGCGTCGAGCGTGTTCTTGTGCAGCATCTTGTTTCCTTAAAGGAGACATTTAAGCACACGACCCGCGGCGCGCAAAACGCGCGCGAGCGGAAAGCCTGTCGGTTCAGGTTGGGG
>DATEMM010000405.1:0-14351 GCA_035275605.1 Pyrinomonadaceae bacterium | reverse complement strand
CTCCACGAGTTCCTCTTCGTTCATGGCGCGCGCGTTGCCGTCGATGAGCAGGACTTCATGGCCCGGCGGCGTGAGCGCCTGAAGCAGAAACATCCAGAGATGCGGCATGAAGTTCCGCGTTACCCCGTTGTCAGGGTTGTAGAGTAAGATTTTCATAAACTGTGACATTCAGCGAAGGACCGAAAAAGCGCCTCGCTGCTGACCGCGGAACCGAAGTGCGACTGTGCGCCTTGAATTTCAAAGGGGCGCAGCGTCCCTTTGATCGAAAGGGAAGTAAAGAGCCTCACTCGCTAAAGGGAAGAGTTACGACGCGCTTTTGACAGCGCGTAGTGTACTCTGACCGGGCGATTAAAGCCAGGATGGGTGCCGGTGCGATGTTCGGTCAAGGCAGTGGGAAGTACTTCAACTGCACCACCCTGGCTTTGCCTTTGGCATAGACCGTGACCACGAAGAAGTCGTCGAAAACTTTCTCATCAATCTTCGGCACGACGTCGCCGCCGAGCATTCTAATCACTTCCGGCACAGTGTTGCTGTGGCCGACGACCAGCGCGGTCTCCCCCGCGTGCTCATTAATCTTAGCGACAATCTCCGCGATGGATTCATTCGAGACCTCCCGTGGATTCGTCTTGCTCATGCTGAGGGGCAGGGAGTTGATCGTGACGCCCAGTTGTTCAGCCAAAGGCTCGGCCGTCTGTCGCGTGCGCAGGAACTGCGAGGTGTAGATGTTCTTGATGCCTGTGCCGCCGAGCATGCGTGCCAGTTCCTGTGCGCGCAGCTTTCCGGGCTCGCTGAGCGGAGGGTCCTCGCGCGGCGCGTCCGCCTTTTCGGCGTGGCGGACGAGGAAGACGGTCGTTACCTTAAAAGCGTCCTGGGTGGGGGACGGATGCAGCCCCGCCCTCGTGCCCGCCTGCGTCACCAGAAGAATGGCCGCGACGGCCGCCGCCAGAGTGAAAAGGCTCGGCCTGAGCCGCTCTTTAATCGAAGCAGATGAAATCATACGGGGAATGTCTCCTTCACTGATTTTAAACCGGCCCTTGTCTTTTAAGGTCTGAGCAGGACCTTGATGACGCCGCGCTCGGTCGCGCGCTGCATGGCGCGCACGCCGTCGCTCAAACGATACTCTTCACTGATTAAACTCTCGACGTCCACAGTGCCCTGCCTGAGCAGATCGAGCGCAGGTTGGAAGCGCCCGCAGCGCGAGCCGACGACGCTGATCTCGTCAACGACGATGCGCGCCGCGTCCACCGCAGTCTTCCCTTGAAAAGTAGACTTCAAGACCAGCACCCCGCGCGGGCGCAAAATCCGGAGCGCGAGCGCAAAGCCAGATTCCGAGCCGGAAGCTTCGACCACGACATCAAAGGCGCGCTCGCCTTCCCTGACCCCGTTGAGCGTCATCGTTTCTATCCCGCGCGCGGCGGCGATGCGCAGCTTCTCCGCGTGCTTGCCTATGAGGAGCACAGGAGCGCCGTGGAGCGCGAGCGCCTGCGCGCAGAGCAGGCCGAGCTTGCCGTCGCCGATGACCGCGACGCGCGTCCCTGCGGAAAGCTCTACGCGCTCCGTAATTCCGCAGGCGGCGGCGAGCGGCTCGCAGAAGACCGCGCGCTCGTCCGGCAAATCGTCCGGCACCATCAGGAGGTTGGCGACGGGCAGTTGCAGGAACTCCGCGTGAGCGCCGTCTCGCCCGACAATCCCTAACACCGTGCGGTCTGGACAATGGCGCGGGTCATTCGTCAGGCACAGGGAGCAGCGCCCGCAGCCAGCATTTATCTCGCCCACCACGCGCCGCCCGATTAATGACTCGACGGGCGCACTCTCGACCACGCCGACGAACTCGTGCCCGATTGTGCCTTGAAACCCCGCGTAGCCGCGCATGATCTCAAGGTCCGTATTGCAAATCCCGCTCAAGGTGACGCGCACCACGGCCTCGCCGTGCGCGCCCGGCGGCTTCGCAGTCTCGGCCACGGCCAATTCGCCGCCTTCGTATCGTAAAGCAAGCATAAGCAGATGCTGGATGCCAGATGCTGGATGTCAGTTTTACCAGCATCTGACATCCGGCATCTGACATCTGCTTTAAAAACTCTTCGTCCGCGCGTAGATGTTGGCGGTGTTGAGTTCTATGGTTTGCTGGCGGCCCGAGACGTTGACGGGCAGTCGCCATTCGACGTTCTGCGCGCCGGAGAGCAGGGCGTGCACCCACCACCGGCCCGGCGTGACCGTGACCGTGGCCTGACCGCGCCCGTCAAGTTGCGCTTTGACGGGCTCGCGCCCCTGCATGCGCTCTCGCAGGAAATCCTCGAAGCGCACTCCAGGGCGCGGCTCAAAGCCGTACTCGCGCTGCACCGCCGAAACGTCAACGGGGTAGAGCTGGACCGGAATGCTGACCGCCGCGCTCGTGTCTCGCGGCGAAGGCCGCAGGACGATCAGAAGCGTCGTCTCACTGGCGTCGTCGCCGCTCCTGCGCTCCAGCCCGCCGCCGTCCGGCAGGCGGCGGTAAATGTTCCAGCCCGCCACTACGAGCGTCGCCAGGAGCGCCAAGCGCAGAACGGCCGTGACTATATTGTAGGCAGGACTTCTCTTGTTCACCTCTTGTGCCCTGTGCGGCGTACTCTTCCGCCTTTTCAACTGTTTGCCCATATAATAGCGGAGCCTGGCGAATTTGTATAAATGGTTTCTTCGGATGAGCAGACTGACAGAGCAACAACTGGGCGAGTACGAGCGCGACGGGTTCCTCGTCGTAGAGGGTTTCAAGAGTGCCGCGGAGTGCGACGAGCTGCGCGAGCGCGCACGCGAGCTCGTCTCGAAGTTCGACCCGGAAGGCGTCCGCTCCATCTTCTCCACGCGCGAGCAGACGCGCACGAGCGACGACTACTTCCTGAGCTCCGGCGACAAAATACGCTTCTTTTTCGAGGAAGAGGCTTTCGACGATGAAGGGCGTTTGCGCCAGGCCAGGGAGCGCTCGATTAACAAGATCGGTCATGCCCTGCATGACCTGGACCCGGTCTTCGACCGCTTCTCGCGCACGCACGCCCTGGCCGTGCTCGCCTCGGACTTAGGGTTCACGCGGCCGCTGCTCGTGCAATCAATGTACATCTTCAAGCAGCCCAACATAGGGGGCGAAGTGACCTGCCACCAGGATGCGACTTTCCTCTACACGGAGCCGCTCAAACTGGCCGGGCTCTGGTTCGCGCTCGAAGACGCGACGCGCGAGAACGGCTGCCTGTGGGCGATACCCGAAGGCCACAAGCTCGGGCTCAAGTCGCGGTTCGTGCGCGCGGCGGGCGGCGGAACTCGCTTTGAGAAAATGGACACCGGAGCGCCGTGGCCGCTCGACAAGCTCCTGCCGCTCGAAGTCGCTAAGGGAACGCTCATCGTCCTCGACGGCCTCCTCCCGCACATGAGTTTGCCGAACAGGTCGCCACGGTCGCGCCAGGCCTACACGCTGCACGTCATCGAAAAAGGTTGCCGTTACCCGGAGGACAACTGGCTGCAACGCTCCGGTGAAATGCCTCTGCACGGGTTCGATAAAAACACCGATGAGTAGGGTGAGATGAACGCAGGAGGAAGCACCTCCGGCGGGGCCTTCAAACTGGCCCGGTTTTTATTTGACTTCCCGCTTGTTGCCGCGATAACTTACGCCCATCTCACGGGATGCATCCTGCTGTCGAGAGCCTTTCTCTCAGTCTCATCTCAAACTTCCAGTGAGTAACTATAGGTAGACAGCGGCGACGGCACCTTAGTTGAGACTTCTCCCCTTTTAATCTCCATCCTCTTTCAAGGAGAGTAGTCCTATGCTTACTCACACGGAAACGTCTATCCGCGTTAACTCTCACTTCAAGTCCCATTAGTTGATCCTCCCGCAATCGAGCTTCCCCCTACTTACCAAGGAGTACGCTTTATGGATCAGAGGGTGCAGACGGTTATCCATCTCATGAACGATGACCTTAAAAAAATTCCTCCGCCGACCGCCCTGGCTGCCTCGGTCAACCTCTCTTACTCTCGCCTGTGTCGTCTCTTCAAAGCCGAGACCGGCGAGACTCCCGCGCAATATCTCAAAACCATGAGGATGCGCGAGGCGGCCGAGCTCTTGTCCACCACTTTTCTGAGCGTGAAGGAGGTGATGAATCGCGTCGGTCTGAAAAACAAAAGCCATTTCACGCACGACTTCACGAAAATATTTGGCACAGCTCCGGTACGCTATCGCGCACAGCACCGGACGGCCCGAGGGGCCGTGGCTGGTTTCGACAACAAATAACCAGAATCGACAACCCTTCTCTGTTGCGGTCCAGCGCCCCGCTACCCTAATCTCCCCACGTCCGTAGGTCCTCTACGTCACATATCTCTAACTTCACACGGAGGAAAATCAATGAAACGGGTCTTCTCACGCTCCATCGCTCTGTGCGGTGCTGCATTGCTCACGGTCGTGATGTCTTACGGCATCGCCAACGCCCAATGTTCCGACGTCATCATTGCGAGTTCGGGCGGCGGGTGGTCATGCGACCTTACCGGCGAAGGAGGCGGGTACTGCTATTACAGTTGTGATTGCGGCTCTCTTTCCACCGCGACATGTAACGACAGGCTGCACAAGGCCGGCTTTGAAATCGAGGGAATCGATTACTAGCTAGCGGAGCCAGCCAGGTGTTAAGATCGTCCGGCGGGAAGAGTAGCAGACGGGAGGGCCTATCCCCCTTTTGACCCGTAAAGCCATTCAGGACACCCGCCGGACGTTCTTCACAGATTAATTTACTTACAGAGGTCATAATGGGATATCAGATGTCTGGCCGCGTGGTTGCGGCGCTCCGACTTCCCTCCCTAATCGCTGCATTCCTTCTTCTACTCATTCCAGTCGTCTTCCCGCTCTACACGTCGGCGCAAGACAGGGGCCGGGGCACCTTTCGGACGAGGGAGCCGAACCTGTACGCTCCGCAGCTCTATGTTGACCGGCTAAGGCTGAAGATGACGCTGGTGGACTTGCCGGGAGCCAGCGACCCGCGCAGTTCCTGGGAAGTCTCTTACCAGGTGTTCTTCGTCCCCGAGGGAAAGTACTACGAGGCGCTCCGGCAGTTGCCAGAGGGCGGCTCCAATCCACGCCCGGCGCAATTCCCCGGCAGGATGTTGCTGGCCGAGGGACAGTTGAAGAAGAACAAGCTGGGAACGATCCAGGAGCGAACTTCTGTGCGCGGCGACATCGCCTTCAAGGCGAAAGTCCCTGACGAGCAGCGCACGAAATTCGCCCGTTTGATTACGAGCTACTCGGTCAAAATCTTCGACGCCAAGCTCAATACGCCCGTTTATCACACGGGAATTTTTACTACCTTCCCGTTTGACGATTCAACCGGCGCGTCGAATGCGGTTCCGCGGGATACCATCTACCTGAATTTCATCATCACGCCGCAGGGACAGCTCAACCGCTCGCAGTGGGCGCGCAAGGACGGGGATACTAACTGGTAAAGGGGCGAAATCTAAGTGTCAAAGCAAGTGAAATGGGCGCTCGTCGCCGTGGGCCTGATCGTTATCTTCTGCGGAAGCTTCGTCTACTTCTACACTAGGGCGCAGAAGCGTGCGCAGGACCAGGCTGAGGCCGCCGCGGATGCACGCTCAGCCTTCGGCAAGCCGTTGCCGGAAGTGCATCTGGTCACCCCGGCGGGCGAAAAAGTTGACGACCAACTTCTCCGCAAGGGTAAAGTCGTGCTCGTCTTTATGACCCCGGAGTGTGACGCGTGCCACATGGAGATGGACTTTCTCAAGACGGTAATGAATAAGCGCAGCGACGTCAGCTTCTACGGAATCATCACCTTCGGGAGAAAGGTCTCATCGCCCACCGAGGCCGAAGGCGCGTTTCCCTTCAAGGTCTTTTACGACGACGGCTTTTACCTGGCACCCAAGCTGGGAATTAACCGCGTGCCAATCAAGCTCTACCTGGAAGATGGGGTCATGAGAAGGTCCTGGGGCGGCGCGAGCATGAACGACGAGGCGAAGAACAAGTTCGTCCAGTGGCTTGAGAGCGTCTAAGCAAAGAAGATTATGAGGTCGAAAGTAATGCGACTCGTCCGTGCCTGCATCATCTGCCTCTGGTGCGTCTTCCTGACCGGAAGCCTTGCCGTCGGGCAAAAGAAGCCCGCGGCCAGCCCGCAGCGCGCAGCGTCTCCCGGCCCTGAGGAGGCGGAGGGGACGGCGGAAGAGCGAGCGCGACGGCAACTGCTCCTGCGAATCGGCGACGTGTTGCGCTCGACCTCCGAGGACGCCAGGCAATGGAAGGATGCGGCCGTTGCCGCCGACGTCCTGGCTAAGATCGCGGACCTCATCTGGGAGTCTGACCCCCAAACGGCTCGAAACTATCTGGCACAGGCGTGGGAGAAGGCCGGCCGTGCGGGCGAGGGGAAACAGGAAGAGCGCTCGCGCTTCAGGAACCAGTCCGCGCGTAACGATGCACGCCGCGACGTGCTGCTCGTCGTCAGGCGGCGCGCCCCGGACCTGGCCGAGAAGTGGCTGGAGCAGATGGCGCAGGAGGCCGAAGGCGAGCGCGAGGCGCAGCCGCGCGGCACTTACGACGACCGCACGGCGCGCAGCGCCGTACTGCTGCAAATGGCGCTGCAAACCGTCGAGGCCAACCCGCAGGCGGCTGCCGATTTGGCCGTTGAAAGCCTGCGCGATGGCATCTCTTTCGGTTTTCAGGAGACGCTCATCAAGCTTCAGGAGAAGGATTTCAAGATCGCGCAAGCGGTCTTTAGCGCCGCGCTGCGAAGGCTTCGCACGGTAGGAATGCTTGACCCTAACGAGCTTTTGATCCTTTACTCCTACCTCTATACGCCCGGTCGCATCTCTGCGGCCAGCATCGGGGATGACAGCGCGAACCGCCAACTGGCCGTGAGCCAGAATCGCCCGCGCATCACTGCCGCCGCGCGCCTCAATCCGGCGCTGGCCCTGGAGTTCCTGAATCTGGGCGCAGACCTGCTGCTTACGGCTCCCCTGCCGACGACGAGCGCCGACCCGCAATTAACGGCTCGCACACAGCTCAGCGTGATTAATTACCTGTTGAGCGAGGTGTCGGCGCAACTGCCTGAGAAGGGCGTCGCGCTGCAAGCGCGTGCGCAGCAGATCGCCGCCGACGCGCGCTTCTCAAACATTCCTCGTCCTCCCCGTCCGGACCTCCCTGCTCCCCTGGAGGGCGAGAATCCGAAGCAGTACGCCGAGCGGCGCGTTGACCTGTTGGAAGCGCAGGCGGAGAAGGAGACGGACACTCTCAGCCGCGACATAGCGTATGCTAAGGCCGCGCTGGCGACCACCCTTGAAGGCTACGAACGCGGTTTAACCCTGGCGGGCAAGGTGCAGGATGAATCGTTGCGCGTGGGCGTCTCGGACTGGCTCATCTCCCGCGCCGTTTTCCAACTCATCAGGTCCGGCGACTTTCTTAAGGCTTACACGCTCAACACGAAAAACTCGGACCCTTTGCAGCGGGCCGGCGCTCTGGTCGTCGGGGCACAAAAGTCCGTCAAGGAGAAAGACCTGCTCCGCTCGCGGCAGTGGCTCGAAGAAGCGCGGGAGTTGATTAAGAAATCCGCCCCGAGCGATAACCGCTCGCGCGTAGCGTTTGGCGTGGTCTCCACCTACGGCCTCTTCGATAAAGCTATCGCGCTTCAGTCCCTCTCGGACATCGTCCCTTCGCTCGAACAGACTTCGTCGGCGACCGGGAATGAGGAGCGCGCGCCGCTCATTAAACGTTTCTCCGGGCTCAACACCCCTGCTGATTTCACCTACGGCACGAGCGGGTTTAGCCTGGTGGCCGCGATCAAGGCTTTCGACGCCGACCAATTCGAAGACGTGCTCTACCTGTTAAATAAAATCCCTTCCCACGAGGCGCGCGGCCGAGCCCTCGTTACTCTGTGCCAGGAATATCTCCAGAGAAAACAGAAGCCCGCGAAGACCACAACCCCGCCCGCCGCAAACCAGCCAGCCGCGAAATCCTGAAATTCTAGCTGCCCGAAAGCCCCGAAGGGGCGAGATATGAAAGCCTGGGGCATCGCCCCAGGTCACAGACCAACTATCTGGAGTAAGCCCTGAAAGGGCGGAATAATCTATTTCGCCCTTTCAGGGCTTGATGTTGAATGCTGTGCCAGGTTCCTGGGGCGTTGCCCCAGGCTATTGTATTGCGCCCCTTCGGGGCTTGCGGACAGGTTTCCTCAGCTCATGTTATGTAAATCAATTTAGGTCGCGCCCGACAACTTGATTTGCTGCCGGGGCTATCCTTTAACTCATCACTTATCACCCATCACTACCCCACTTTTCTTGCAAAGAGTCCGCGCTCTCATGTAAGCTCCATCGCAAGCAGGTGATAAAGATGATCAAGCTTCGTTAGAACAACCGAGTAAGCGAGAGGCGCAGGTGCTCCGCCCACGGTCCACGGCACAGTGAGACTTTGGTGGAGGCAGATAGGTGCGCGACCCTCTGTCGCGCGCGTGAGCTCTCTCTCGATTCTCTTACTTCGGTCTCGCCTTTTCGTTCAATCCATCTCAATTGTTTTCTCTTTAACGCGCTCGTGCTTTCGGTCGCTCGCGCGCTGCCGAGGTTTTCGTCATGACACATCCGGCCATAGAGGTGCGCGACCTGCGCAAGATGTTCCGTAAGCGCAAGGGTCTGCTCAAATCCAAAGTCTCCGAGGAGTGGGCGCTCGGCGGCGTCTCTTTCGAGGTGGCGCGCGGCGAGACCTACGGCCTCCTGGGTCCGAACGGCTCCGGCAAGTCCACGCTCATACGCATCCTCTCCACCCTGCTCACCGCCGACGGCGGGAGCGTGCGCCTGCTCGGGCACAGCCTGCCTGAAGAGCAGAACACTGTGCGTCGGTTGGTGGGCCGGGTCAGTGTGGACGCGGCCTTCTATAAGAAACTCTCGGCGCGCGAAAACCTTCTCTACACGGCGTTGCTCTATGGCCTCAAACCAGCGAGCGCCGAGCGTCGCGCGATGGACGTCCTCGAACAACTGGGGATGGAGGAGCGGAAGTTTTCGGTCCCGCTCAAAGAGATGAGCCGCGGGATGCAGCAGAAGATCAGCATCGCCCGCGCGCTGATGATTAATCCGCCGCTCCTGCTGCTGGACGAGCCGACCACCGGGCTCGACCCGAAGAGTCGCCGCGAGGTGCAGACCTTTCTTGAGCGCCTGCGCGAGCGCGAGGGCACGACCATCCTGCTGACGACGCACGACATGGGCGAGGCGGAAAGGCTCTGCGCCCGGATAGGCTTTCTGGCACACGGCCGGCTGGTGGCCGAAGGGACGGCCGACGCGCTCAAAAGGGAGGCGAGGGCCAAGGATTTGGACGACGCCTTCATACGGCTCGCGGGCGAAGAACTGGACGACGAGGAAGAAGAAACGGAAGTGTTGGAGGAGGTCTAAAAATGGGAACCGCGGAACGAACTCTGCGCCAGACTTACGCCTTCGTGTTTCGGGGCTACCACCTGACCAGGCGCTACATCTCCTGGGTCATCGTTTTCAACTTCTACGCACTGACGACCTCTGCGACCGTGGCGCTGATAGGCGTCGCCTCGGGCGACTACCAGTTGACGCTGACCCTGGTCGTCGGCGCGTTGCAGTGGAACTTTCTCTCCGTGCTCTATTCCGAGATCGCCATGTCGATCGGCTACGAGCGCTGGGAGGGGACGCTCGAATACACCTTCATGGCCCCTGTCTCGCGCGCGGTGCACCTGGCTGGAATCAGCTTCTACTCGCTCTGCAACAGCATCGTGCAGACGTTGATAGTGCTGCTCGGGCTGATGCTCTTTACAGACCTGAATTTGCGTGGCGCAAACCTCTTCGGGGTCGCCGTCGTGCTCTTGGTCAGCACGCTGGCCTTCGTCGGCCTGGGGCTGATGGCGGCGGTGCTGCCCGTGATGAGTCCTGAGCGCGGAGCCGAAGCGACGCACATCTTCCAGGGGCTGCTGCTCCTGGTCTCTGGCGTTTACTACCCTGTGGAAGTTCTTCCCGCGTGGATTCAGCCGCTCTCTTGGCTCTCGCCTGCGACCTACTCATTGGCGGCCTGCCGTAAACTGGTCGGGGTGGGCTCGCCCGCTTCGACGCGCGAGCATCTTGCCGGGGCAGGGCTCTCACAGGTCACGACGGAACTGTTGGTGCTGGTTTTAATGGGAGTGTTGCTGATTCCGCTCGGCCTCTGGGTCTTCGGGCGCGCGGAGCGCTGGGCCAAGCAGACAGGGAAATTGAAGAGAACAGGGTAAAGGGCCGCGGGAAGCATCGCTCCGAAGCATCGCTCCGAAGCTTTCGCTTTGCGGCCCTTCTCGAAAATCGACGGACTACCTGGAGGGGCGCTCCCAGACGGAGCCGTCCATGTACTCTATGCGACGGATGATGACGCTCTCGGAGAACTGGTCGAGGGTCTCTTTTTTGCCGGACTTCGAGACGTGGACGACGCTGGCGGGCGTGTAGACGGAAGTGCCGTACACGGTCTTGCTTTTGCCGGGGGAGAGGTTGACCTTGCTAGTGAATTGATGGCGGCCGGACTCGCGGCCGGTCTCCGCGTCAGTGAAGACGTACTCCCACTCGATCTCACGAATCTTTTTCGCGCCTGTGTTGCTGATTCTGGCTTCGTAGGTGTATTCACTCGTGCGCGGCCCCGAGTACTCAGCCGGTGGCACGCCGGCTCTGAGGGGCAGGTTGATCGGCTCCAGCTTGGCTTCGACCCTGATCCTGTTCTCGTAGAGGGCGTCTTTCATGACGCGCTCGCGGTCTGCCACTGCCTGAGTGACGCGCAAGGGGTCCTGGTCGAGCTTAGGGTTGATTCGCGACGCCTTGCGCCAGCGAGCCTTGATGACCTTGACGCCGGGCGCGTCCGCCGGGGGCGACGCGGTTTGCGCCGCGGCCACACCTACCAACAGGAGCAACATGAATGACAGCTTCAGAACCTTCATAAAACTTCTCCCGACCAAAAAATCCTGATGGGTAACTCGCTTGCCCGTGCGGGATTATCCTCCTTTGCCTGGAGACATGTAAAGAGTCGCCCGCGCCTCGCTACTCGGGTGCGAAAAAATGGCGGCTCGTTGTCCAGAAAAACTTTTTTTTGAGCCCGCGATGGAGCATAATAAAGGCCACTTCCTTCAGCCGGAGAATTAAACATGCAAGCAGAGATTAAGAGATTGGTTGCGCCAGCTCTTCGCGGGCGCGTCGTTACCTCTCAACGCCCTGAGAGCGCCCTCCAGTACTTGAGCCTGGCGCTGATCGTCGTCGGCCTCTCGATTCTTTTCAGCCCAGGAAGAGTCCTGGCACAGGACAGGGGGTACAGGGTCTGGGGCGACGTTAAGATAGACGACAGCAAGGCCGACACGCCGGCCCCTTTGAGTCTGACCGTGCTCCTTTACAACGCGTCGGGCGGCGTGGTCGGGCGGCAAACCGTCACCAATAACGGGCGCTACCGCTTCAACGTCATAGTGCCGCCGAGCGTGGCGGACAACAATCTTCAGGCGACGACCTACGAGATAGCCGTCGAGGGCGACAACGGCGAGATAGCGCGTGTGCAGATAGTGCTCAATGGCCCAAACGGCTCGGACATCCGGCAGGACTTCGAGTTCATGTGGAAGTCCAGAAACCAGGCTGCGAAGCAGACGACGGGGGTCATCTCTGCCGCCAACGCCTACAACCGCTCTTCCGCCAACAAGGCGCTTTTCATGAAAGCGCAGGAGGCGATTGACGGCAAGAAGTATGACCAGGCCGTCGCGCCGCTCAAACACATCATCGAGAGCGACAAACAGGACTTCCAGGCGTGGTACCTGCTCGGCTCAATCTACCTCGCTCTGGATAAACTGCCGGAGGCCGAGCAGTCTTATCTCGGAGCCGTCGAGGCCAAGCCGACGTTCACCACGGCCCTGCTCGAACTGGGCAAGCTGCGTGCGAAGCAGAAAAGGTTTGAAGAGGCGATAGACCCTTTGACGCGCGTTCTGGAAACGCAGCCGCAGTCGGCGGACGCGAACTACCTTTTGGGCGAAACCTATCTCCAGCTCAAAAAGGGCTCCAAGGCTGTGCCCTACATGAACGAGGCCGCGCGGCTCGGGCGGCCGGAAGCGCACCTGCGCCTAGCCTGGCTCTACAACGCGGCTGGGTTGAAGGAGAAGGCAGCGGCCGAGTACGAAGAATTCCTGAAGAAGAAACCTGATTACGCCGAGCGGAAAAAGCTGGAGGACTACATCAGCGCCAATAAAAAGGGCTAGACCATTCTCCTCAATCTGATTTTAACTCGTAGCCTCTGCGCCCCGCGCTCGATCTCAAACGAGTACTCGCGCCCTTCCTGTTTGAAAAGGCGGTAGAGGCGCTCCAGTGTGAACGTGCGTGCGGGCTTGCCGTCAATCGCCACTATTCTATCGCCCTCGCGAACTCCCGCCGCGGCCGCCGGAGAATTCTCAAATACCCTGTGAACCTTGAAGACGTCGAACTGCTCGCCCTCGGCGCGCAGTCCCATCCCGCTCATGTTGTACTCGTAGGGCTCTGAGAAACGCGGCCCAGGCTCCAGTATCAGCCTGTGACGCCGCAGGTCGAAGATCACTTTGAACCTGCGCAGGAACTCGCCGCCGATAATCCCGTCGAACTCCCTGCTCGCCAACGCACCTCCAGCGTCTCGCGAAAGATCAACGAAGGGCTCGCGCATGACGAAGCTTCCGAGTTGAAAGGAGCGCGCTCGCGTGACCAGTCGCTTCGTCTCGCCGCCGAGGCCCGAGAGCGAGTTGTCCAGGACCGAAGGCCCGGCGACGGGCAGCAATTTGTGCGATTCGACGAACGGGCTGTTGAGGACGGCCGTGATGGGGCCCGCGCCCGTGTCAACCACGAACCTGCCCTCGATAGCCTCGCGCCCAGGCATAGTAACTTTGGCTGGCACATGCAGGTGCTCGTTCACCACTTCGAGCGGGAGACTCTCGCCCTTGCCCGTGTACCTGTAGGTCTGCGGCTCGTAGAGCTTGACCATTTGACCTTCGTAATCAATCTCTACGACGAAACGCCTGAAGAGGTCATGGCCGACGAGGCCGTCTATCTTCCGCCCGGCGAAAGGTTCCAGCGGGGCCAAGGGAATGGCGGCCAGAACCTGGTCTGAAAACTCCGCGCCGTCGAGGCGGACCTGGACGCCCCGCGCGAACCTGATTTCGTAAGTGCTCTCACCGGCCCCGCCGCCCTGGCCTTTGCCATGAAGCGCCAGGCCGAGAGACTGCGCGCGGTGCGAATCAATCAACATGGGCGAGCCCGCGCCGCTGTCGAGGACAAACGACAGGGGCTGAGAGTTGTTGACCCATGCCCGGAGAAAGATGCCGAGGTGTGAGGTGTCCGCGGGGATGTTGATGACACGCGAAGCGGCAGGCTGTTGCGCCGCGGCGGGCAACGCCTTCCGCAATTCCTGCGCGGGAACGCAGAAAGAGAGCAGCAGGAGCGCCAGGTAAACGGGTCGGCAAAAGCGTCGTGCGGGTGGTTCCATTTCGGGCGACCTTGTGAAGAGCGTCGGCTGACCTTGCAGATAAGAAATTATTCTCAGCGTTGATTGGCCTACAGTCGCCGCAGTATAACACGGTGGCCCAATGCTGCGAGGCTGCCCCGATCGCTCAGTAGTAACCTAATATAAAAACAGAAGTCATACGGAAGCCCCGAAGGGGCGAGATATGAAAGCCTGGGGCATCGCCCCTGGTTACGGTCATTATCATTATCCTTAGCCCTGAAAGGGCGGAATAGAGTATTTCGCCCTTTCAGGGCTCTGCCTTGAATGTGTGCCAGGTTCCTGGGCGATGCCCCAGGCTATTGTATTTCGCCCCGTTGGGGCTATTACATTGCGCCCCTTCGGGGCTTTCTGCTGCTCTGCGCGCGCTTGCCGCGGGCGCGGCGATTTACTAAGCTGCTCGGGCGGCAACCATCAGGCGCGCGGCGCGTGAGGTGAAATCACTTGAGCGACTCCCTGACAGATAAATTCCGCGACGAGTGCGGCGTCTTCGGCATCTACGGCCACCCGGAGGCGGCGCGGCTCACCTACCTCGGTCTCTACGCTTTGCAGCACCGTGGGCAGGAGTCTTGCGGCATCGTCTCCTCGAACGCCTCGGAGCTTCGCTCCGAGCGTGCGATGGGCCTGGTCTCGGACGTTTTCAATCAGGAGAGACTCGACCGCCTTCCGGGCGCAAGCGCCATCGGGCACGTTCGCTATTCGACCGCGGGCGAGGTCTCCATACGCGAGGCTCAGCCCTTCCTGGTCGCCTGCCAGCATGGGCAGGTGGCCGTCTGCCACAACGGCAATCTGCCGTTCGCCACGGAAGAGCGTAAGCGCTTGGAGCGCGAGGGCGCTATCTTCTCTTCGACCTCCGACACGGAAGTCATCCTGCATGGTGTGG
>DATEMM010000404.1:0-6363 GCA_035275605.1 Pyrinomonadaceae bacterium | reverse complement strand
GGGTTCGAGAAATTCCGGGTAGAAGAGCACGCAGCAGACGCCGCCCTTTTCCGCCAGCGCGCGCAACATATCGTCATCGAGGTTGCGCGCCACGTTGGCAATCGCGCGGCAGCCCGAATGGGTGGCGATGACGGGCCTGGTCGAAGTCTTGACGATGTCCCAGAAGGTCGGGTCGGAGACGTGCGAGACATCAACCATCATGCCGAGACGGTTCATCTCGCGTATGACGCGCTTGCCGAAATCGTTGAGGCCGCGCGTGCGCCCCTCCGTATCGCCGGATGATCCGGCCCAACTCGTTGAGACGCTCCACGCGGGCGACATGTAGCGCACGCCCATGTTGTAGTAGCGCTCGACCATCTCCAGCCGCTCGTCAATCGCGTAGCCGCCCTCTAAGCCCATCAGGGCCGCGAGCTTCCCCTCGCCCGTGATGCGCCGGACGTCCGCTGCGCTCGTCGCCACTTCCCAGGTTTCCGGGTACTTTTCTGCCAGAGATCGCACGGCCGCGATCTGCTCGTCGGCGCGGTGGATGGCCCGCTCGCCCCCGCCGCCATAGAGTTGCGGCTCGACCCAGATGGAGAAGAACTGCGCGTCCAGGCCCCCCTCGCGCATCCGCACGGCGTCGAGCTGGCCGTCCATTAGTCTCTGATTGATGTCCAGCCGCTCGTCAACCATGCGCTGCGTCGTGTCGGCGTGCATGTCTATGCTGATGGCGCGGCGATGTATGCTGAGCGGGTCTGTGGAATTAGTGGAAGAAGCGTTGCCGGGCGAATTGGAAGAAGGCGTGTTTTGTGTTTTTTCAGACATACGACAATTATTTAACGTCAGCAGGAGAAGGAAGGCGAACGAGAGCGGCAGAGCAGAAAACGTCCTTTTTGCGCGATGCGTCATCCCGTCCGGTCGCGAGCAAACTTTGAGTGATTTTCGTGGCTTCAACAAAAGCGCTTTTGATGTTACGTCTCCTCTCGCGGAAGAATCAAGCCTGCTTGCAAAGGGGCTCGTCTTTACGGTATTGTGCCCTATCTTAACCAGGCTGGAGTGGTGAGGCGGAAGACTAGGCCGTCTCCATAATTGTTTCCGCCTTACGCGCGTGTGTGAGGGAACATGCAGCCACCCGTGTAACGCCTCTCTTAAATCTATTCCCGAAGGAGTACAACCATATGTTCTCGAAAGACGGCAAAGCGAAAGACGTGAGAACCCCTCGCATCGTTCAGGAGGTCTGGCACAACGGCGAGTGGGTCAAGTGGGATGATGCGCGCGTGCACGTGATGTCGCACGTCCTGCACTACGGCTCAAGCGTCTTCGAGGGCATCCGCTGTTACAAGACCAACCGCGGCCCGGCCATCTTTCGCCTCAAGGAACACATGCAGCGTCTGATCAACTCGGCCAAGATTTACCGTATGGATCACGATTGGACGCGCGACCAGTTGTGCGACGCGGCAGTTGAACTGGCCGCCCGCGGCGGCCTGGAGCAGTGCTACATCCGACCGATCATCTTCCGCAGCCTGGACGAGGCCAACCCGGCTTTCGGCGTCAACCCGTTCCCTAACCCGCTAGACTGCTACATAGGGGCCTGGGACTGGGGCAAGTATCTCGGCGAAGAGGCCATAGAGCAGGGCGTGGACGTGTGCGTCTCGACCTGGAACCGTCTGACGCCGAACTCCATGCCGGCGATGGCCAAGTCGGGCGCGAACTACATGAACTCGCAGCTCATCAAGATGGAGGCGCTGCTCAACGGCTTCGCCGAAGGTATCGCGCTGGACGACCGCGGCTACGTCTCGGAAGGCTCTGGCGAGAACATCTTCCTGGTACACGACGGACGCGTGATTACGCCGCCGCTTTCCAGCTCCATCCTGCCTGGCATCACGCGCGACAGCGTGATAGAGATTTGCAGGGAGCTCGGCATCAAGGTCAAGGAGCGCAGCATACAGCGCGCGGCGCTCTACGTTTCGGACGAGCTGTTCTTCTCGGGCACGGCCGCCGAGATTACGCCGATTCGCTCGGTCGATAAGATTACGGTTGGCACAGGGCGCAGGGGCGAGATTACGCGCCGCATCCAGGAAGCATTCTTCCAGATCACTTCCGGCGAGCGCGAGGCCCCTGGCGACTGGCTGACCTTCGTCAACGAGCGAAAATCGAGTCAGCCCTCAGGCAACAACGGGCATAACAATGCGCAGGTCAAAGTCTCCGGTGCGTCGTCGTCCTCCACGTCCGAATCCGTCAACTTCGAGACGGTGATGACGGAATAGGCCGCACGCGCCGTTGTCGGAAAATTCTTTTCGAGCGAAAGCGCATCGTGAGCGATTACGATGCGCTTCTTGCTTGAGGCTTTAAGCTGAGGAGCGCGTGCGCCGGATGGATGTTCGAGACTACAATCGCGCGGCCTGGGACAAAGAGGTCGAGCGCGGGAACGAGTGGACGCGTGCCGTCGGCCCGGAAGTCATCGCCGCGGCGCGCGAAGGGCGCTGGGAAGTGCTGCTAACGGAGACGAAGCCAGTCCCGCGCGAGTGGTTCCCGGACTTAAACGGCCTGGACGTTCTGTGCCTGGCCTCTGGCGGCGGCCAGCAGGCTCCCATCCTGTCGGCGGCCGGGGCGACTGTTACCGTGTTCGACAACTCGCCGAAGCAGTTGGAGCAGGACCGCCTGGTCGCGGAACGCGAGAACCTGAACCTCACTACAATCGAAGGTGACATGAGAGACCTCTCTGTGTTCGCGGGCGAGAGTTTCGACCTGTTGTTCCATCCTTGTTCCAATCTCTTCGTCCCGGAGATTCGCCCGGTCTGGCTGGAAGCGTTTCGCGTGTTGCGGCGTGGGGGAGTGCTCCTGGCAGGCTTCATCAACCCCGTCATCTACCTTTTCGACGACCGCCTGATTGAGCGCGACGTGCTTCAAGTCAAAAACTCGCTGCCTTATTCGGACACCGACAGCCTGGCGAAAGAAGAGCGCGAGGAGTTGATGCGAAGGGGCGAGCCCTTTGAGTTCGGCCACACGCTCGCCGACCAGCTTGGCGGGCAGACGGACGCGGGCTTCGTCATCACTGCCCTTTACGAAGACCAACACCGCACGCTGCCCATCGCCAAATACACCCAGACCTACATCGCCACGCGGGCCGTCAAGCCTTAAAGCCTCTACAGGAAAACTATTCCGCCCCGAAATTCAGTAGCGTCCAAATATGAGATAAGAGGCCCCAAGAAATCGTCTGAGAGCCCCGAAGGGGCGATAATAAGATAGCCTGGGGCAACGCCCCAGGTTACGGTCATCATTATCATGGCAAGCCCTGAAAGGGCGGAATATGTATCACGCCCTTTCAGGGCTTAACGTTGAATGCTGTGCCAGGTTCCTGGGGCGATGCCCAGGCTTTTATATGACGCCCCGTTGGGGCTTTCTCGGATGGCTTCTGCGGCAAAGAGTTTGGGCAGAAAGCAAGGCCGCTGTGCCAAGTCTGGGCGCACAGCGGCCCCTCCGCACAGCCCGCTCCCCACCCCGTAAGCGTAGCGTGCGAGATTGGATCATCACTTACTTTTGCTTTTGCCCGGCTTCTTTCTAGCGCGTATCACCCGCACAACCGCCTCTCCTCTGTGGTTAAGGCGGAAGATGAGGTGATCGCCCGGCTGAGCGCCCATGGATTTGAGCAGCTTACAGGGAACACGGCCACGCGTGAGGCCAGTATCTACTGTGACTTTGGATTGGTACTCGCCTGTTTTTCTCATCAAAGGTGCGTCCTTCTTATTCGAAAGATGTGAGGTCACAAGGTGAAGCAAGGCGTGCTATGATGCGCCCAGCTCTGTTTGAAAATTCGGCAACGGCTAATGCGACGACTCAAGCCTCAACCTCAAAACCGAGATGAGCGCCGCCGTTGAGAAAAGGCTAATTCTCACGGCGAACAACTTGAGCGAACGCATTCCAACCGGAATCCCGGTTAGAAACAAGCTATGCCTGATGCTCTCAGGAGGAAACTCCTGATGGGAGCGAAGGCACGCCCGAAACCCGAACGTCTTGCCGAAAAGCTCTTGCAGGTTCGGACGGCTCTAGGTCTTTCCCAGAATGAGATGATTAGCCGTCTTGGAGTGGATTTGACTCAAAACAGGATTTCAGATTACGAGTTAGGGACAGGCGAGCCACCGTTGCCGACTCTGTTGAGATATGCGCGCGTGGCGGGCATTTGTGTGGATGTGCTGATTGATGATGAGTTGGATTTGCCTGCCAAATTGCCGAGCAAGCCGAGGCATTCCCTCTAAGTTCAATTTAGGATACTACCCCGAGATCGGTAATGGGGTAATAGTGTGTGGGCTGAAAGTAGAAGCAGCGGGCCGTTTGCATGGCCCGCCGCATGGAAGTTAGCCTCTTACTCCTCCCCCTCCAGTAGGGTGTCTAGGCCCTGGGTCCGGACGTGGGTCTGGACGTGGAGAGGGTTCTCTGGGTGGAGGCTCTCTTGGGGGCGGCTCTTTAGGTTCGTGCGACGGAGTTTCGCGAGACGGACGCTCCGGCGGTTCATGTCCATGTCCTTCCATTTTTTATTCTCCTTTGAGAAGGATTATGCTGCCCATTGGATTTACTATACTCCTTCCAGCAGTTCTTTCAACTCCCAAGCACTATTAGTAATTCCGGCAGCCATCGTTGGCGTACATCTGAGAGATTTGTGTATGCGACAGAAGTTATAAAAAGCAAAGTGCAGCCCATACGCGGCTTTCAGACTCTCCCACTTTTTAGAAAAGGCGTTCGTCAATCCGGTAAGCCTACGCATCTGCATTCTGAGCGTTACGTTTTGGCGCTCAACATGGCTAGTGCATATCCGCTCTTCATCTGGATTCCCCCATTGCCCCGAAATCTTATTCATTGACGCTCGTCCGTCCCGCGGGCTATTATGTTGTTTGAGCGTCTCCGGGCTCTTATTTTCCGGCGGCGCTGCCAAAAGCCCGCGAGTTTTCCGCCCCGAACGCTTCCTCAAATTACAAGCGCTGCTTAATCCAGAGACGCAACCCAGAGCGCCCCGCTCCGGTTTTCACCTGATTTCGCTTCTGAAAGGCCGCCGGTTTACCCAAACTATGTCAGTTAAGATTGACGACCTTCTGCGCCACGCCACCAGCCACGGGGCCTCGGATTTGCACATCAAGGCGGGCTCGTTTCCCTACATGCGCATCGGAGGCGAATTGCGCCCCGTCGTGGACGCCAAGCCCCTGACTCAGGAAGACACGCTCGACATGGCTTTTTCTATGATGTCCAATAGACAGAAGCAACGATTCAAGGAAGTCTCCGAAGTGGACATCGGCTACGGCGTCTCAGGCGTGGGCCGCTTCCGCGCCAACATCTTCCAGCAGCGCGGCACGGTCGGAATCGTCCTTCGCGTCATTCCGGACTCGACGCGCAGCACCAGCTCCTTGGGCCTGCCCCCGGTCGTAGACAAGATCGCGGATGAGCAGCGCGGGCTGATTCTGGTGACGGGCGCGACAGGCTCCGGCAAATCCACCACGCTTGCCGCGATGATCGACCGCATCAACGCTTCGCGCAGCGGCCACATCGTGACCATCGAAGACCCTATCGAATTCCTGCATCGCGACAAGCGCTCCTTTGTCACACAGCGCGAGGTGGACGTTGACACGCGCTCCTTCGCGGAGGCGTTGAGAGGAGCTTTGCGTCAGGACCCGGACGTAATTTTAGTCGGCGAGATGCGCGACCTGGAAACGATCGAGACGGCCCTGACTGCAGCGGAGACGGGCCACCTCGTGCTCTCGACCCTGCACACTCTGGACGCGACCGAGACCATCACGCGCGTCGTCTCTTCGTTCCCGGCGCACCAGCAGAAGAGCGTGCGCCTGCAACTGGCGGGCATCCTCAAAGCAGTGATTTCCATGCGGCTGGTGAGGGCAGCGAAAGGCAGGGGGCGAGTGCCGGCGGTCGAGATCATGGTCTCGACGGGCCTGATCCGCGACTACATTATTAATGAAGAGAAGACCTACCTGATTCGCGAGGCGATTGCCGCCGGAACTTCGCAGTACGGGATGCAGACCTTCGACCAGTCGCTCTTCCACCTGCACCAGTCGGGCCTGATTTCGCTCGAAGAGGCCCTGCGCAACGCCAGCAACGCCGACGAATTCCTGATGCGCGCCTCCGGCATACAGTCCAGCACCGAACGCGCCAAAGAAGAGATGGAACGCATCGTCAGCATCGTCAGCACCCCGGACGAAAAGTAGGGATGAGGGATGAGTGAGCAGTGAGCAGTGAGCAGTAAGCAGTAAGCAGTTAAGAGCCCCGTCAGGGGCGACGGATAATAGCCCAGGGCTTTAGCCCTGGGAATCAAGCCCAATAAATGATGAGAGCCCCGGAGGGGCGACTGATTCGGTCGCCCCTCCGGGGCTCTAACCATTT
>DATEMM010000403.1:0-5606 GCA_035275605.1 Pyrinomonadaceae bacterium | reverse complement strand
GGTGAAGCGGCGAAGTTTGGCCTAACTACGACCGAGCTGCTCGAAGTGATCCGGCGTCTCGAAGAAGCCGATCGCGTGGACATGCTCAAGCTGCTCCACTTCCACATCGGCTCGCAGCTCACCGACATCAAGCGCATCAAGAACGCGATGAAGGAGGCGGCGCGCGTCTACGCGAAGATTCACCAGATGAAGGTCCCCGTCGACCTCCTCGACGTCGGCGGCGGGATGGCCGTTGATTACGACGGCTCGAAGACGGCTTTCGATTCTTCGGCCAACTACACGGCGCAGGAGTTTGCCAACGACGTCATCTACACGATCATGCAGGTCTGCGACGACGAGAACGTGCCGCACCCGACCATCATACAGGAGTCCGGGCGCTTCCTCGCCGCTTACCACGCCGTCCTCGTCACCAACGTCGCGGACGAGATCGAGACGGTCGTCGAAGACATCACGCCGATAGAGATTGACGAGGATGACCCGCAGGTGGTGGTCGAGTTGGGAGACCTGCGCGAGACCGTTTCGGTTAAGAACTATCGCGAGTACTACCACGACGCTTTGGAGCATCGCGAGGAGCTTTTCACGCTCTTCAACCTGGGGCTGATCTCGCTGGAAGACAGGGCCAAAGGCGAGGTCCTCTTCTGGGACGTGTGCGAGCGCGCGGACAAGTATGCGCAGCAGGCCAAGTACGTCTCCGAAGAGTTCGGCGATTTGCGGCGGCTGCTCTGTGCCAAGTACCTGACCAACTTTTCGGTCTTCCGCTCGGTGCCGGACCACTGGGCGCTCGACCAGTTGTTCCCGATTGTTCCTATTCACGGGCTTAACAAGCCGCCGACCGAGTACGCGACCCTCTGCGACATCACCTGCGATTCGGACGGCATCGTGGACAAGTTCGTTGACCTGCACGACGTCAAGCAGGTGCTGGAGCTTCATCCGTTGACGAAGGACGAGCCCTACTATCTGGCCTTCATGCTCGTCGGCGCGTACCAGGAAGTGATGGGCAACAATCACAACCTCTTTGGCGCGCCCAACGAGGCGCACGTCCACATAGACGAAGACGGCTATCTGATTAAGAAAGTAATTCGCGGCACTTCCATCGGCCAGGCGGTCGAGCGGGCGCGCTACGAGCGCAGCCTCCTGCATGATGGCTTTCGCCGCCTGGTCGCGCAGCGCGTCAAGCGCGAAGAGCTGAGCGAGGCAGAGGCTGCGGAACTGATCGAATTCTACGAATCGCGCTTTGACGCTTACACCTACCTGTCCATCAACGGGAAGGCCAATCGCGGGAGACGCGGAAGGGATTGAAAAGCAGGGATGAGGGATAAAGGATGAGGGATGAAGAAAAGACGAAAGCTTTTATTTCATCCCTCATCCCCCATCCCTCATCCCTCGGAGAAAACTTATGGTGACTCAGAGGCGACCCAAGCCCTCGAAGTATTTGACCGTGCCGACGCGACCCGTCCAGGTTGACCGTGACCGTTCTGTGGCCGGGCTGCTGGAGAAGATGGAGGGCACAGGTTTTGGCGGGCGGCAACTGGCGGAGGCGCACCGCATCTGGCTAGACATGCTCGGCGACAACACGACCGTTTACGTCGCCGCTTCCGGCCCGCTGATCCCGGCTGGGATGCGACGGCTCCTGGCCTACATCATTAAGAACCGTTTCGTTGACGTGCTGGTGCTGTCGGGCTCGATCATCTTCCACGACCTGCACGAGACTCTGGGCCGCCATCATTTCCAGGCGCACCCGAGCATGACGGACGCAGAGCTGGAAGCCTCGCAGATCAATCGCATGTGGGACCTCCTGGCCAGCGACGAAGAGTACCGCGAGGCAGAAGAATGGGTCGGCGGGTTCAGCAACCAGTTGGACAACTCGCGCCCCTATTCGACGCGTGAGTTCCTGCACCTGCTGGGCCGCGAGCTGGCCGAGATCGCGACCGAAGACGGCGTGCTCACCTCTGCCTACAAATCGCGCGTGCCCATTTTCTGCCCGTCCATCGCCGACAGCTCAATCAGCATAGGCATCGCCGCCTCTCGGTTTGAGAAGAAGAACAATTTCCAGTTCGACATCATTCAGGACGTCTTGGACATGACGCAGATCGCGGCGCGTGCGCGCGTCTCTGGCGTCATACACCTGGGCGGCGGGACGTCGAAGAGTTTCATCCAGCAGACGGAAATCTCTACCAACATCGTCAAGGCTCCGGCGCGCGGGCACAAGTACGCAATCACCGTGGCCACGGACGCGCCGCATCCGGGCGGGCGCTCCCACTCCACGGGCGCAGTCGGCGACGAGTCCGTCATCTTCGGCAAGCTCTCGCGCGGAGCGCACACGGCCTACGTCAACTGCGACGCGACCATCGCGCTCCCCATCCTCGTCACCGCGCTCTCGCAGACGGCCGCCAAGTACATGAAGGGCCGCAAGCGCCCCAACTTCACCTTCGCGGGTAGAGACTTGACGATTGAAGTACCGTAAAACAGTTTTCAGTTTCCAGTTTTCAGTTTTGAGCAAAGACAACTCGCTTTTACTGAAAACTGAAAACCGAAAACTGAAAACTGAGTATGTCTGAATCAGCTAATCTTCCAATGAACTTCGGCGGGATTGCCGAAGAGGAGTTTTCGAGTTTCGAGCACTCGCGCGTTCTGGTCTGGCCCATCTCCTACGAGGGCACGGTCTCTTACGGGACCGGCACGGGGCGGGGTGCCGAGGCCATCATCGATGCCTCGCGCAACATGGAGCTTTACGACGAGGAGACGGACGCGGAGGTCTACAAGCTAGGCATCCACACCGTCGCCGAGTCACCTTCGGTTGAGCCGCCCGCGCGCATGATGGAGTCTCTTCTTGAGCGTGCGCGCGAACTGGTCGCCACCGGCAAGCTCGTGACCATGATCGGCGGCGAGCACTCTGTCAGCGCCCCCGTCATCCGCGCTCACGCGGAGCGTTACGACAACCTCTCCGTGCTCCAGATAGACGCGCACGCGGATTTGCGCGACACCTACGACGGGACGCCGCACTCGCACGCCTCTATCATGGCCCGCGTCACGCGCGATCTGCGCCTGCCGTCCGTCCAGTGCGGCATCCGCTCCATCTCTGCCGAAGAGGCCCGCGCTCTCGACCAACTGCCGACGCGCATCTTCTGGGCCAAGGATATAGTCGGGCGCAGCGACTGGTGGGACGCAGCCGTGGACGGGCTCACGGAGAACGTTTACCTGACGATAGACATTGACGGCCTCGACCCTTCGCTCGTCGCGCAGACCGGCACGCCCGAGCCAGGCGGCCTTGGGTGGTACGAGACCGTCGGGCTCATCCGCACGCTCTGCCGCAAGCGGCGCGTCGTCGGGATGGACTTGACCGAATACTCTTACGTAGAGGGCCAGGACGCCTCTGCCTTCCTCTGCGCCAAGCTGATCTACAAAACCCTTGCCTTCATCTTCGAGAATGAGACCCCTCGCGTCCGCGGCGCGCACAATTAACCGCAAGACGTTTTCGGCTAAGCCTGAATTTTAGAGACCGGCCGCGACAACATCGACTTTAATTTCGGAAAGCTCAGGCGCTGGCCCCGCCACGCTATGTCGCGCAGGCCGTTGACGACCGTGAACGCCGGGTGATACCGCTGGTAAGTGTGCTCCGCATTCATCACTCCCCACCCGCCATCCTCGTTCTGTTTGGAGAGAAGATACCGTGTACCTTTGCGAATCAGCGGATGATCGTCCCCGAGCCCGAACGCCTTCAGACAGTCCAGGAACTCGCCAGTCATCTCCGGGTCTTCCTGCGCAATCGCTTCGTCCAGGTTAGCCAGCAGAAACTCGAACTCCTCTGGCAGCCAGCCGGGCGAGAGTTGGTAGACGTTGTAATGGTTCAAGGTGTAGACGACGTGCGTGACGGCGTACACCGTCCAATAATAGTCAGGGTTCTCTCCCCCCTCTGCCCCGCGATAGGGAAGCATGTGTGGTCGCCACTTGAGCGCGTCTTTGTAGGGAGCGCCCGCGACCACGCCGTAGCGCTCGGCCAGGTAAGTCATGACGAGCGCGTCAATCCAGACCCCGTAGCGCCCTATCATCTCCAGGGGCCGCCCGCACCTGCGGCAGTTCTTGCGCCCGGTGCGGTTGTCCGCTCCGCACTCGCAGTCCTCCGGCACGTCGTCGCGCGGCGGCTCCCTCGACGGGTCGAAGCCGTAAAAATCTTCTGCGGCGAACTCTCTTAAGGCGCGGCGTATTCGTGGCTTGAGCTTCTCGTCTCTGACGCCTAGGCGGTCGGCCGCGTCGCTGCCGACGACCATGTTGGAAAGGTCGTAGGCGCTAATCCGCTCTGGCACAGTCGGGTGCTCGTCCCGCCACACGCGTGCGAGTTCGCGCCCCATCCGGCGCGCCTTTCGTCGCAAGTCATCGTCCCTGGAATTTGAAGCGATGGTGTAGAAGCAGAAGAGGAAATCGTGGCCGTAGTCCTCGAAGCTTTCGGCGTCGCAGGCCACGTGGTAGATGAACTCCAGCCCACGCATGGCGGCTTCCGCTCGCTTCACGGCTAAAGTTTTCCGCATGAGTTGCTGCCTCTTAAGAAGCCAGCGAGAGAGTCGTCAGGTCAGCCACTGTAGGACGTCGTCCTTGGTCTGCCTGACCCCGCCGACAACGTGTATGAAGTAGTCTTCAAGCGACATCTCAGAGCGCGCTTCCATCCCGTCGCCTTCGACCCTGATGCCGCGCCTCAGCTCTGCTAGCGGGCCAGCGGCCACGAGTCTCCCCTGCGAGATGATGGCGATGTCCGTGCACAGTCTTTCGACTATTTCGAGCACGTGCGAGGTGAGGAAAATCGTCAGGCCGCGCTCCGTCAAACGAGAGAGCAGTCCCTTCAGGGTGCGCGAGGCGATGGCGTCAATGCCCTCGAAAGGCTCGTCCAGAAAGAGGACTTCCGGGCGATGAATCAGGGCACAGGCCAGGGAGAGCTTCTTCTTCATCCCATGCGAATACTCGACGACGAGCTTGCGCGGCTCCGTGTCCAGCTCCATCAGGGCGAGCAGCTCTTGGGCGCGCTCGGCTATTTCCGACGGCCCGAGCCCGTACATGCGCCCCGTGAAGGTTAGCATCTCCGCGCCCGTCAGGCGCTCGAAGAGGTTCAGGTCTTCCGGGACGACGCCGATCCGGCGCTTAACTTCCAGTGGCTCCGTCTGGACATCGCGCCCCATGACGCGCATCTCGCCGGAGGTGGCGGCCAAGAGGCCGGTCAGCATCTTGATGGTAGTTGATTTGCCCGCGCCGTTCGGGCCGAGGAAGCCGAAGAAGCGCCCGCGCTCGACTTTCAGGTTGATGTGGTCAACGGCCGTGAAATCATCGAAGCGCCGGACGAGGTTGAAGGTCTCGATTGCGGGCTGCCGGGCGGACCCCGGCGAGGCGGCATTCATCATGCCCAGATTTGTACGCGCTCCGAGCAGGGGCAGTCAAGCTTGAGGTGAGAAGCCGGTGAAAGAGCCTTTGACAGAACCTTTAATGATTCAGACCCCGAAGGGGTCAAATAAAATAGCCAGGGGCAGAGCGAACCGTAGGTGAGCGCCGCCCCTGGATTAGCGTTAGAAATGTTTTCGACCCTGAAGGGGTCGCATACTCAAGGTTGAATATGCGACCCC
>DATEMM010000402.1:0-5879 GCA_035275605.1 Pyrinomonadaceae bacterium | reverse complement strand
TGGGCCGAGCTACAAGTCAATTTGCGCCTGCCGCCGGGCCTGCCGCCAGAGTCCGCGCGCATTCTGCTGTCCGAGTGGGCTCCGGATTGCCAGCTAGAGGTATTGGGAGAATTGACGGCCTGGGCCGGGCCGCGCACAACGCTGCTTCACAGAGCTTTCGCGCGCGCCATCCGCCGCCAGGGTGGTGAAGTCAGATACCTGCACAAGACCGGGACGGCGGACCTCAACATCGTCGCTCCGGCCTGGAACTGTCCCGCGCTGGCCTACGGGCCGGGCGACGCCGCGCTCGACCACACGCCGAACGAATACATAGAGCTGGACGAATACCTGCGCGGCATACGCGTGCTCGAAGATTCCATGAGGTACTGTTCGGAGAAGTTTGCCGTCAGAGATGTTAAGGCACAAAGTTTTGTAAGGATTTAGACCCCGAAGGGGTCTGAATCATTGCCTACGATTCCACGCCTACGATTCCATTTGCTCTCCGCATCCATTTTCAATCAGCGCGCGGGCATTGCGTTGAAGCCCGGTGAGCTTGGCGCGCTTGATGGCGCTCCCGCGGAAACGCTCGGCGTAAGTCGCGGGCGTCAATTCGAGAATGTCCGTCAAACTCGCGCTGACGTTCTCGGGGCGCGGCTCAAAGCGCGTCTCAGTGGTTGGCTGCTCGAAGCGGTTCCAGGGACAAACGTCCTGGCAGATGTCGCAGCCATAGAGCCAGCCTTCCAGATTCCGGGCCACGTCTGGCGGAATCGTCTCCGCGCGCAGCTCAATCGTCGCGTAGGAGATGCACTTCGTCGAATCCACCACGTAAGGCTCCGTGATGGCGTTCGTCGGGCAGGCTTCCAAGCAGAGCGTGCAGCTCCCGCAATGGTCTTCGACGCGCTTTGCGTCGTATTCCAAATCAAGGTTGAGAAGAAGCTCGCCCAGGAAGACCCAGGAGCCCAGCTCACGCGTGATGAGATTCGAGTGCTTGCCGATCCAACCGAGCCCTGCGCACACGCCCCAAGCCTTGTCCATCATGGGCTGGATGTCAACGCAGGGTTTCCCTTCGGCCTCGGGCCATTCTTCCTTGATCCACGCGAGCAGCCGTTGGAGCTTTCCCCTGACAACGTCGTGATAATCGTCGCCCCAGCTATAGCGCGAGATCTTGCCCGTCGCGGCTTCATCTGTGTGCCTGTGCGGCGTGTAGTAGTTGAGCGCGACCACGACGACCGAGCGCGCAGCCGGAAAAATCAGGCGCGGGTCCGTGCGCGCCGCCGGGTCGCGCGCCATCCAAAGCATCTCGCCGTGAAAGCCGCGCCCGAGCCATTCCTCCAATCGCCCGCGCTCGCTCTCCAGCGCCATGGCCGGGACGATGCCCACCGCGTCGAATCCTTCGGCGCGCGCACGCTCCCTGATCTTTGCAGACCGGGCGGACATTTGTGATGCGTGTTTTTCCACTCGCGCCTATTCTACCCTTCCCGCCTGAGCCTTGCTAAGCCGTCGCTAACTCGCTAAGCTCATCCGCGTAAAATCCCCTCTCCCTGATGGCCCCCTGGCTTCTCGCGCACGCTCTCTTTGCGCGGGTTAAAAGCGAAGAGCGAAACTATTTTTATGCGGCAAAGTACGGAACCGGAATCAGGCGGCGACACACTTTCCATCAAGCGCAAGGCCGGGCGCGTCCTCTTCATAGGGCTGCCCGACACGCGTTTGAACGAACGCACGCGCGCTCTGCTGGGCGAAGTCCGGCCGGGCGGCGTCGTCATCTTCGGCCGCAACGTGCAATCGCCCGAACAGGTCGCGCTCCTCAACGCGCAGATACGCGACGCGGTCGGCCACCCGGTCCTGATAGGCGTTGACCAGGAGGGCGGCCTCGTTGACCGCTTCCGCGAAATCTGCGAGCCGATGCCTTCGGCTAAAGCCGTGCGCGTGGCAGGGTCTTCGGAGCTTGCGGAAAAGTTCGGAGAGCTTTCGGCGCGCGTCCTGCGACTTCTAGGCTTCAACATCAACTTCGCGCCCGTGATTGATCTCTCGGGTGATAACCAGGAGAACGGACTGCGCGGGAGGACTTTCGGGAAACACCCGGCAGAGGTTTCCAGGCTCGCGGGCGCGTACCTGGACGGGCTTCAGAAGAACCACGTCATCGGCTGCGGCAAACATTTTCCGGGGCTCGGCGGTTCGGACATAGACTCGCACCGGCGTCTCCCCATCGTCAAACACTCCTGGGAAGAGATTCTGGAGCGCGACCTGGTGCCCTTCATGGACCTGATGTTCCACCGTCCGGGCGAGCGCCTGCACTCCGTGATGGTGAGCCACGGGGCTTTCCCCGAAGTCTCGGAGCTTTTGCAGGCGTGGTTTCGCCGCACGGGCGAGTTGCCCGCGCTCGAAAGTTTGCACAACCTTCCCGCCACCATCAGCGGCAACGTCGTCATGCGGCTTCTGCGCCTGGTCCTCAAATTCGACGGGCTCGTTATCACGGACGACATGGAGATGGGGGCGGTCGTGCAGACGCTCTCGGTCGCGGAGGGGGCCCTGCGCGCCGTCGAGGCGGGCTCGGACATGATCCTGATCTGCGAGCAGGAGGCGAACTTCGTGGCCGCGCGCGACGCGATTGCGGAGGCCGTCGAAAACAATAAGCTGCCGGTGGAGGCGCTGGACCGCGCGGGCCAGAGAATCGACCGCTTGATGAAGCTCGCAGGCGAGCCCGAGCAGTTCGACCAGGACGAGTTCGAGACGGCTTCGCGCGACATTCATGAGCTCAAACGCGCGTTGAAGGCCGCCGAAAACGACGAAGAGTACGCCCCGCTCTTCGGCACGCCCGAAGGCGGCGAGCGCCGCTCCTCCAACTTCTGATCTCACCAGGAGCGCTTCTTCCTATTGACTCCGGTGCCCTATTTGACATAGAAGCACAGTCGCCTTTTCCATCCCCTCCAAGGAGTCTTACCAAATGAAGCGAATTATTCTGCTCGCGTCGCTCCTGCTGGCCGCTTCCGCCTGCACGACGAGCACGCAAGCGCCCAGCAATACGAACACCTCCGCCACCCCCGCGAACACGAACGCCGCGGCCACGCCCAGGGCAGAGACGAACCCCTCGGCCGATTCCAACATCACCGCCCAGGAGAAACAGATCTGGGAAGAGATCAAACAGAATGACGCGGACGGCTTCGCCGCCATGCTGGCAGACGACTTCGTTTACGTCTCAAGCGACGGCGTGTACGACAAGGCCGGAACCGTCGCCGGTATCAAAGGCCTGGCCGTGACTGATGTTTCGCTCTCCGACTGGAGGACGGCGATGATAGGCGACGATGCGGCCGTCGTGACCTACACCGTCAGCATGAAGGGTACGAGCGGCGGGCAGCCCATCCCGGCGACGCCCGTGCGTGCTGGCTCGGTCTGGGTCAACCGCGGCGGGAAGTGGTTGGGCGTCTTCCACCAGGAGACTGAATCGGAACCGATGCCCACGGACGCAACGCCTGCCGGCAAAGACGCTGCGGCGAAGGCCACCCCGGCGGCGGAGTCTAAGCCGGCCGAGCCCGCCTCGGACGACCCCGTCGCCAGGGAGAAGCAGGTCTGGGACGCGCTCAAGAAGAAGGACTATGACAGGTTCGCCAGCCTCTTGGCCGACGACCAGATAGAGGTCTTCGCCTGGGGCGTCAACGACAAGGCGGGCTCCGTCGAAGGCGTCAAGCAGGTTGACCTGAGCAGCGGCGTGTTAAGCGACTTCAAGACGATAAAGATTAGCGACGACGCGACCGCCGTCACCTACATGGTTAAAGGGTCCGGCAGTGCTTTTAGCCCGAACGGCGCGCGCGCCAGCAGCGTCTGGGCCAAGCGCGACGGGAAGTGGCTCGCCGTCTACCACCAGGACACCACGATCAAGCCCGCGGCCGCCAAGAAGTAAGGTCTTAGCCATAGAGGCACAGAGAAGAAGATTTCAAATTAATAATTTGAAATTTCAGATTTGAGATTTGAAATCTGAATCTCCTAAGTTTTCTCTGTGCCTCTGTGGCAAATTCTATCAAGCCCAGATGCCGGGAATCCTGGTCGCGCACTTCGGGCAAGCGCCCGTGGGCGTCACTTTCATCTGCCGTATGAGGTAGCCGTAGCGCTCGATCAGGAGTTCGTCACACGAAGGGCAGTAGGTGTTCTCCCAGCGCCCGACACGGCCCGGAAGATTCCCCGCGTAGATGTAGCGCAGGCCCGCCTCGCGCCCGATTTCGCAGGCGCGAATCAACTGCTCGGCGGTCGTGTTGGCGTACTGGGTCATCTTGTAGTCCTGGTGAAAGGCCGTCACGTGCCAGGGAATGTCGGGCGAAACTGACGCGATAAAATCGGCCGCGCGCCTGAGCTCGTCCCTCGAATCGTTAAAGCCTGGAATAACGAGCGTCACTATCTCCTCCCAGAAGCCGCGCTCCTTAACCATCCTGACGGTCTCCAGAATGTTATCCACCACGCCGCCCAGTTGGCGATAGTTCTTATCGCTCATGGTCTTCAGGTCAACCTTGTAGCAGTCCGTCCACGGGCGTATGTAGTCGAGCACCTGCGGCGTCGCGTTGCCGTTGGAGATGAAAGCGGTCCTGAACCCCTCCGGCTTGGCCCTTTTGAAAACTTCTATCGCCCACTCGGCCGTAATCAACGGCTCGTTGTAACTCGTCCCGACCAGCGAAGCCCCGTAAGACTTCGCCATCGCGACCAGCCTATCGGCCGTGACCAGTTTCGGAGCCGTGCCCGCCGTATCGTCGCGAAGCGTCTGGCTCGTCAGCCAGTTCTGGCAGTTGGCACAGTGCAGGTCGCACCCGAGCATTCCGAAAGTCAGCGTATCGGAGCCCGGCAGCGCGTGAAAAAATGGTTTTTTCTCGGTCGGGTCGCAGGCCAGCGCCGCGACGTAGTTTGTGGGGACCATCAAGCGCCCGCCCTCGTTGTAGCGCACCTTGCAGATGCCGCGCTTGCCCTCGTTAATCAGGCAGCGGTGGCCGCAGGCGTAGCAGCGCAAGGCTTTGTCCGGCAGATGCTCCGTCAACTCCGGCGCGCCCTCTCCCGTCAACTCGTCCAGGACTTCGGCCAGGCTGCTGGCGCGCTTACTCATCGGCATAATCTTAAAACCTCTTCTGAATAGCGTAATTTTAATGGGGGAATTATACTGTTTTTTAGATGCAAACTATTAAGGCCCTACTGCCCTGAAGGTTTCCCGAAATGATTATCGAAGAGATTACAGTCACAGCCTTTCAGCAGCACACGCGCGTCGTCGGGTGCGAGAAAACCGGAATGGCCGTCTGCATTGACCCTGGCGACGAGGCCGGGAGAATCGCAGCCGCGCTCGACCGAAACGGGCTGGAGTTGCAGGCGATCGCGCTGACGCACGCGCACATGGATCACGTCGGGGGCGTGGCGGCGCTCAAAAAACTGCGACCCCAGGCACAGGTCATAATCCACAGGGCGGACGAGCCGCTGTACACGGCGCTGCCAGAGCAGCCGGCCTGGATCGGGATTCCGCGCTCGCGCTGGGCGATGCTCGGCTTCAATTACGCGGAGCCGCCGAAGATTGATAAGTACTGGGCGGACGGCGAGACTTATGCGGTCGGCGAGTTGGCGTTCAAGGTCATACACTGCCCTGGACACACGCCGGGCCACGTCGTCCTGTTCAGCGAAGCGGAGAGGAAAGTCTTCGTAGGGGATTGCCTCTTTGCCGGGTCAATCGGGAGAACGGATCTGCCTGGCGGGTCAACGGAGCAACTGATGGATTCGCTCGTCAACAAAATCATGCCGCTTGGCGACGACGTGGAGGTCTACTCCGGTCACGGCCCCGTGACGACCATCGGCGACGAGCGGCGCACGAATCCATTCCTAAGAGAAGTGATGAGTGATGAGTAGAAAGTGAGCAGTGAGCAGCGAGCAGTGAGCAG
>DATEMM010000401.1:0-5693 GCA_035275605.1 Pyrinomonadaceae bacterium | reverse complement strand
GTGGTCAGTGGCCGGTGGCCGGTGGTCAGTGAACAGCCAAAACAGCGAGTTGCCTGTTTTTAACTGACCACTGGCCACCGGCCACTGACCACTTTTACCTTCCGCCAATGATGTCTTTGCCGGTGAAGCCGCGCGGGCCTTTGGGCTGGGGGCGCGCGCCGGAGAGCGAGACGTACTGCATGCGCAGGTCCGCGAGCAGACCCTCGAAGATTTGGTGCTCCTGCGGCGCGAGGTTGCCTTTCGTCTTCTGCTGCAACATGCCGAGCACGTCGATCCAGTGCTTGGCAAGCTCCGGGTCCACGGAGCGCTGTCCGGTTACGGGATGCTCCATCATGCCGAGCGCGGCCGCCGCGTTGGAAGCGATGGACATCAGGAAGTTGATGAAACTCGCCGGGTCGTCCGCGCCCGGAATCTCACTCTCCGCGTAATCATCTTCGGGCAATTCTTTCTGCGCCGAGGCGGCAGCGGAGGCTTCCATCCCGCTCTCCGCGCCGGACTCGACTGGCAGCGGCGGCGCGGCGGCGGAAGAGGGCCGCGCGTTCTCGGCGGCCGATGCAGGTGGTGTAGTTTCCGAGGCGGGTGTTTCCGCCTTAGCTTCCGGCTCGCGCTCGATCTCGCGCGGCGTGCCGTCCGGGTTGAAGAGTCTGCGGTCCGTGACTTTGAAAACTGGCTGTTCTTCGCTCATGAATTTTTCCCTGTAATCTTTATTTAAGCTCTGAATGGTAGCACCCGGATTCGCGCCCCCGCAAGAAACAGCGCCTCAGGGAATCGTCTTGTAGCGCCCGCGTCGGGCCAAAGCGGGCCGCGCGTGCTTGGAACATCGGGCGCGAGGCTTTAGACTTCCTTCACCAAATTTGAGAATTCGGACCTAAAAAGATGCCAGCTAAATTTGATGACCTGGTGGCGCTGATGGCGCGCCTGCGCTCGCCCGAGGGGTGCCCCTGGGACCGAGAGCAGACCTATGAGACGCTCGCGCCGATGCTCCTGGAAGAGGCTTACGAAGCGTTTGAAGCCGTCGAAGAGGCGCGCGAAGGACGGCCCGCGGAGTTGCGCGACGAGCTTGGCGACCTGCTCTTTCAAATAGTCTTCTACGCGCAGGTGGCCGCAGAGCGCCGCGAGTTCACGATTGACGACGTGACCGAGGCCATACACTCGAAGATGGTCAGGCGTCACCCGCACGTCTTCGGCAACGAAGAGGCGCGGGACGCTGCGGAAGTCCTGCGCAACTGGGAGGCCATCAAGGCCGAAGAGAAGCGCGCCGCCGGGAAAGACAAGCAGGCAGAGGATTCGTCGCTGCTCGACGGCGTTTCAAGGAAAGCGCCCGCCCTGATGGAGGCCCACCAGCTCTCTACGAAGGCGGCGCGCGTCGGCTTTGACTGGCGGCGCGTCGAAGAGATTTTCGACAAGCTGCACGAGGAGATAGACGAGCTGCGAGAGGCCATCAGCCGCCACAAAGAATCCGCGTCGGAAGCCGACCACACGCGCGTGCGCGAAGAGGTGGGCGATCTTCTCTTCGCCGCCACGAACATCGCGCGCCACTTGCAGGTCGAGCCGGAGGCGGCCCTGAAATCGACCAACCGGAAATTTCGCCGCCGCTTCCGGCACATCGAAGAGGGCCTGAGAGAGCGCGGGCGCTCCCTCGACGCCGCGACGCTTGAAGAGATGGAAGAACTCTGGCAGGAGGCGAAAAAGCTGTGACAGGTGACAAGTAAAAACCTTGGTGCTATCTTTTGGAAGTCTGGCGCGCAGGAGGTGTTTCTTCGCGGCGCACGTCATCCATTATACGACCTGGGGAGATTTAGAGATGGCAATGATTCAGTTCGTCAGTAACTACGAAGACCTTTCGACTGACCGTGGTTATCAGTTTAAATTCCACTGCGACAAGTGCGGCAACGGCTTCATGTCGCGCTTTCAGCCGTCGGCGACGGGCACGGCCGGCTCACTCTTGCGCGCCGCCGGAAGCCTTTTCGGCGGCTGGGCCAGCTCGGCCGGTGATTCGGCCTACGAGGTGCAGCGCGCGGTCGGCGGCAAGGCGCACGACAACGCCCTGCTCAAGGCCGTCGAGGAAGGCAAGGAACATTTTCACCAGTGCTCGCGCTGCGGCAGGTGGGTTTGCCCGGAAGTCTGCTGGAACGCTTCCGCAGGGCAGTGCGAGGACTGCGCGCCTGACTATCAGGAAGAACTCGCCTCTTCGCACGCCAAGGCCAAGGCCGAAGCGACGCGCCAGCAGCTTTACGAGAAGGCACAGCAGACCGATTACGTCTCCAAGATAGACATGAGCGCCGAGTCGGTCGCCAAAGCGCCCGAGCGAGCCCCGGCACAGAGCGCCCCCGCCGCAAACGCCAAATGCTCATCCTGCGGTGCGGACGTGGGCAAAGCCAAGTTCTGCCCAGAATGCGGGAATCCGACCAAGCCCCCGCGCGTGGCTTGCGCCGGCTGCGGCCATGAACCAGAAAATCCCACCAAATTCTGCCCGGAATGCGGCGCGAAGATGCCGCTCATCGGTTAGACACAAATCAGCCACAGCGATTTGAGAGTTCAAAACTATAGGGGCAGGGCTTACTTCCTGCCCCTATAGTTTTGAGTAGTGGAAGAAGACGGAAGGCGTCGTCGTCCTGGCGGCGCAGGCTCGCGGCTATTGAAGCAGGATGTTCGTGATCTGTATGGCGAGCTCGGTCTGATTAACCTCTTCCATGTTCGCCATCAGGACGAGCACGACGCCGCGGCCCGGCATGAAGAGAAGCTGCGTGCTCGTGCCCTGTTGCGAGCCGCCGTGCGTTAAGAGTCTCTCGCCGCCGCGCTCGCGTATGTACCAACCGAAGTACGGCGACTCTTTGCCGTCGGCGGTCTTCATGGGCTTGAGCATTTGCTCGAACGTCTCTTTTTTCAGCAGCACGCCCGTCTGCACGGCGACGGCGAACTTCGCCATGTCTTCGGGCGTGGACACCAATCCCCCGCCCGGAATCTTGTTGCTCGTGTCCGCCAGGTCGGCGTCTCGCAGCTCGCCCGACGCGAGCCGCGCGTAGCCCCTGGCGCGATTCTGAATAATCGCATAGTGGTCGTCCAAGCGCGTCCGCTCCATCCCCGCCGGGCGGAAGATGTGCTCGCGCACGTAGTCCGCGTACTTCATCCCCGAAGCCCCTTCGACCACGCAGCCGAGCACGACGTAGCCGTAGGTGCTGTAGGTGAACTTTGTGCCAGGCTCCTGTAAGAGCGGGTCGTTTTTGAAAGCGTCGAGCGACTCCGCCACGCTGCCGTAATGGCGCGTGCTGTTGAAATTCTCGTCCTGCTTGTAGTGGCGTATGCCGCCTAGATGGCCCAGGAGTTGGCGGGCCGTAATCTTCCAGGGTTTTTCCGGGAAGGCCGGGCAGTATCTCTGGATGGGGGCGTCCAAATCCAGCTTGCCTTTTTCAAAGAGCTGCATGGCGGCGACCGCCGTGATGGGCTTCGAGACGGAGGCGATGCGGTAGACGGTCGCAGGGTTCGCGGGGACGGAATTTTCCACGTCCGCCATTCCGTAGGCGCGCGACCAGCGGAGCCGGTTGTCCGTGACGATGGCGACGGAGAAGGCCGGGATGTTCTGCCTGGACATCGCAGCCGCGATCACCGCCTCGATCTTTTTCAGACGCTCGTCGGGGATGACCTGCTGGCCCTGCGCGGCCGACGCGGCTGCCAGCAGGACAAACGGCAGCAAAAGAGCGGAAACGACTTTGCTTCGTCTCATAGGCAATTCATCACCCCTCTATTTCTTTTCCGGCTTCAGCTCCCAGAGCACGTTGACGATCACCCAGCGGCCGTTGAACTTCGCCATGTGCAGGTAATCTACCCAGTCCGAAGCGATGACCTTGACGCTCGCCGCGTTCTCGAAAACGTCCAGGATGGTCACGTCCTTTTGCTGCCGCTCTTTCGGCGTCTCCTTCCCGCCGCCGCGCCTCGTGCCCTGCACAAGCGACATCGCGCTCATCTGGCCCAGGTTGCTGTAGCCCTCCTTGTTCGTGCGAACGATTCTTTTGGCCAGCTCCGGGTGGAGCGCCCTCTCCATGCGCTCGCTGTTTCCCTCGTACCACCCCTCTATGTAATCGAGCGCCGCCTGCTTAATCGCCGCGGCGTCCGCTGGCGACTGTGCCAGAGCTTTTGAAGCGCACGCGAGCAGGAGGAGAACGACGAATACGGAACCGAGTTTCTTACACATAATCTGAAGTCCTTTCGGGTTTGAGCCTGCCTTCAGTTGACGGAGAATTAACGCGAGACTCTTTCTCATCACCTGGCGCAGTTTAGACTCGGACGCCGACGGCCCGGAAGAGATTTGTGGCAAGATGTGCGTTGCCTGGGGCGGACGGAACGCGCGGCGGGGCGAGTCGCGCTTTGTCACTCCGGCTTGACGAAGAGGGCCTGCAATCTGTCGCGGTAGTTGCGCCCCGAAGCCAGGCGCGTGCCGCCGTGCAGGATGATTTCGTACTCGCCGCGAAAGAGCGGATGCAGCTCTTTGATGCGCCGGACGTTGACGAGCGTCGAGCGGTGTACGCGCAGGAAGAGCGCAGGGTCCAGCCGCCGCTCAAGGCTATTCATAGTCTCGCGCAGCAGGTGCGCGTTGCGCCCGGAGTGCAGGCGCACGTAGTTGTCCGCGGCCTCGACCCACTCAATCTCTTCCACGCTCAGGAAGAAAATTCGCCCGGCTGATTTGATGACCAGCCGCTCGGCATATTTTTGAGTCGTCTTCAGATCATCTATCAAACTTTGCAGACGGAGGCTCAAGTCCGAGAGGCTCCTGCGCTCGATCTGCTTACGGGCTCGCGCCAGAGCGTTGTTGAAGCGCTCGCTGTCCAGGGGCTTGAGCAGGTAATCAAGCGCGTGCACCTCGAACGCCTTGAGCGCGTATTTGTCGTAGGCCGTGACGAAAATGACCGAGGGCAGATGTTCCGTATTGATTGACCGGAGCACGTCGAAACCGTCCAGTTCCGGCATCTGTACGTCCAGGAAGACGAGGTCCGGCACAAGCTCCTTGATGATCCGGACGGCTTCGCGCCCGTTGCCGCATTCGGCAACGATCTCTATGTCCTTCTCCTCTTTGAGGTGCGCGCGAATCCCGCGCCGCGCCAGCGGCTCGTCATCGACGATGACTGTCCGAATCATCTTTCCGGCCCAGCCTTCCCGTTCGACCCGTCTTCATCAAACTGTCCGCGAAAAGGAATCTCGATTGTCACCGTCAGCCCGCTCGGCTCGCCGTCCCGCAACTCGAAGCGATGAGCCGCGCCGTAGAGCTGTTCGAGGCGCGCACGCGTATTCGAGAGCCCGATGCCTTTCATCAAAGCCTCTGGCCGCGCCCCGCCGAGCCCCGCGCCGTCGTCGCGCACTTCTAGACGCACCAAACCGTTCTGGCGCAGAGCGCGAATCTCTACCACGCCTGGGGCGGCGCGCGGCGCTATTCCGTGCCGGATGGCGTTTTCAACCAGGGGCTGGAGAATCAGGTTCGGGACGCGCGCGTCAAGCGCCTTCGGGTCAACCTCCACCCGCACCGTCAGGCGATCCTGAAAGCGCGTCTGCTCAATCTCAAGGTAGCTTTCGAGAAACTCCAGCTCCTCCTTCAAGGTGACTTCGTGTGCTCCTTCGCTCTCAAGGCTCACGCGGAGCAGATCGCTCAGGCGCGAGAGCATGCGCCGCGCCTGCTTGATGTCTTCCGTCATCAGCACGGA
>DATEMM010000400.1:0-4766 GCA_035275605.1 Pyrinomonadaceae bacterium | reverse complement strand
TAATGACCGTAACCTGGGGCGATGCCCCAGGCTTTCATATGACGCCCCGTTGGGGCTTTCTGACAGCTTTCCTCAGATCGTGTTATCTCAAGCAATTTAGGACACGAGCAACCAATTTGCTACATATACCTCTTCACTACTCCTGTCAACTAAAAGTTCATCTGCCTGACCAGTAATTTGAATCCCAAACGGCGCTGCCTGCGCGAGAGGGGCCTGGCACAAAAACTCAGGTCTTTACTGGCCCTTACTGGCCCTCCTCGCCTTCAACCGGCGCGCCCGCCTCTTTCCACGCTTTCCAGCCGCCGGCCATAGAGGAGACGTCGTAGTAGCCCATGCGCTGGAGGGTTTCTGCGGCCAGGGCCGAGCGGTAGCCGCCGCCGCAGTAGAGGATCAGCTCCGTGCCTTTGTCTGGCACAGCCTGCTCTATGTCGCGCTCGATGATGCCTTTGCCAAGATGCTCCGCCCCGGCGGCGTGGCCCGCCTCCCATTCCTTGTCTTCGCGGACATCTATCAGACATACATTCTCGTCGTCCTCAAGGCGTTCGAGCGTTTCTTTGACAGATATTTCGCGAATGCGCTTTCTGGCCTCTTCGACCAGTTTCAGGAATCCCTCGGAATGCTGCACTGATTTTCTCTCCTTCTCTCGTCACTGGATGAAAAACGTCGGACGCATTATAATTCCCTTTGCAATACCAGCCCATTAAATCAGCTATCTATTCTCGAAGCACCCGTGCGCGAGACGGTGCGCGCCCGTGGTGCGAAAGTTCCCATTGAAGAGAGGATCAAGGACTTGGCCACTGAACAATTCGATGTGACGGTCATAGGCTCCGGCCCCGGCGGCTACGTGGCGGCGATTCGCGGCGCGCAGCTCGGCCTCAAAGTAGCGCTCGTGGAAAAGGACAAGCGACTGGGCGGCACCTGCACCTTGCGCGGCTGCATCCCGACCAAGCAGCTCCTGATGTCCGCGCACGTCTACGAGCAGATGCAGCACGCCGCGGACTTCGGCGTCCAGGCGACCGGAATCCAGCTCGCCTTCGCCGACGTGCAGAAGCGCAAAGAGAAAGTCGTGATGAAGAACTCCAAGGGCATAGAGTTCCTGATGAAGAAGAACAAGATCACGACTTTCAAAGGCGCTGGCCGCCTGGCCCTCCCAGGCAAAGTCATAGTCACCGGCGAGGACGGCAAAGAGCAGACCATCAACACCAAAAATATCATCATCGCCACGGGCTCGGTCGTCCGCCCCATCCCAGGATTTGAGACAGACGGCGAGCGGGTGGTCAACTCCGACCACATCCTCGAACTCAAAGACGTGCCCAAATCCCTGATCGTCATGGGCTCGGGCGCGGTCGGCGTCGAGTTCGCCTCCGTCTATTCGCGCTTCGGCTCGGACATGACCATCGTCGAATTGATGCCTCGTCTTGTGCCGCTCGAAGACGAGGAAATCTCCAAAGACCTGGAGCGAGCGTTTCGCAAGCGCAAGATCAAGTCACAGCTCGGCACGAAGCTGGAGAAAATGGAGAAGACAGAAGGCGGCGTGCGCGTCACCGGCAAAGATGCGGACGGCAAAGAGATCTCACTCGAAGCCGAGATGCTGCTGGTGGCCGTGGGACGCATGCCTTACCTGGAGGGCCTCGGGCTCGAAGGCACTAAGATTAAGGTCGAGCGCGGGACCATACAGGTCGATGAATATTTGCGCACGGGCGAGGAGGGCGTCTACGCCATCGGCGACGTGATTCCGACGCCGTGGCTCGCGCACCTGGCGTCGAAAGAGGGCATCCTAGCCGTCGAGCAGATCGCAGGAGAAAAGAACGTGCGCCCGATAAATCTGCGCCTCGTTCCCTCCTGCACTTACTGCGACCCGGAGATTGGCTCCGTGGGGCTAACGGAGGCGAAGGCGCGTGAGCAGGGCTATGACGTGAAGGTCGGCAAGTTCCCGTTCTCGGCCTCGGGCAAGGCGCGCATCATCGGCGAAGAGGAAGGCTTCGTGAAGATCGTCAGCGAGACGAAGTACGACGAAGTCTTAGGGGTTCACATCATCGGGCCGCACGCGACTGAAGTTATCGCCGAAGCCTGCGTCGCCATGCAACTGGAGACAACCGCGGACGAATTGGGCCGCACGATCCACGCGCACCCGACCGTCTCGGAGGCAGTCATGGAAGCAGCCGAAGACGTTCACAAGCTGGCGATACACTTTTAAGGGCAGGAGCCAGGAGTCAGAAGCCAGAAGCCGGAATGATAGGCTCTCAACTATTCTTCTGATTTCCTTTTCTTCTGACTCCTGACTCCTGGATTCTGTATTCTGTTTTTATGAAACGTAAATCCGCATCACCGGAAACGGCTCGGGCCGTCGGGAAGAAGGAACGTCAGGCTGGCGCTCAGGGCGAGGCGGGCGCGCCCACATTGTCTTGTACAGGGGAGACGACGCTCGGGCCGGAGCAGATGCTTGAGCTTTACCGCTATCTGAAGCTGACGCGGCTGGTCGAAGAGCGCCTGGTGAATCTCTACCGGCAGACAAAGGTCGTCGGCGGCGTCTTTCGCTCGCTCGGGCAGGAGGCTACGGCCGTCGGCACTGCTTACGCGCTTGAGCCGCAGGATTTCATCACGCCCCTGATACGCGACCTCGGCGCGGTGCTCGTCAAGGGCATTCGCCCGCGCGAGATTTTCGCGCAGTACATGGCCAAAGCCTGGGGGCCGTCTGGCGGGCGCGACCTCAACATACACTTCGGTGACATGTCCAAAGGGTTCATCGGCCCCATCTCGCATCTCGGCGACATGATTCCGGTGATGACGGGCGTGCTGCTGGGCGGCCGTATGCAGAAGAAGAATCTGGTCGCCCTCGCCTACATCGGCGACGGTGGGATGAGCACGGGCGCTTTTCACGAGGGCTTGAACTTCGCCGCCGTGCAGCGCCTCCCCTTAATCGTCGTCGCGGAGTACAACTACTACGCCTATTCCACGCCGACCTCCAAGCAGACGGCCGTCAAGGACCTGGCCGAAAAGGCCGCGGGCTACGGCATCCCCGGGCACATCGTGGACGGCAACGACATAGTCGCCTGTTACGAAGTGACGCGAAAAGCAGCGGAGTATGCGCGCGGCGGTGGCGGCGCAGTCCTGATCGAGGCGAAGACTTACCGGCGCAAGGGGCACGCGGAACACGACGACCAGCGCTACGTGGCCGAGGGCGAAGTCGAGTGGTGGGAGCAGAACAACGACCCGGTTGACCGCTACGAGCGCTACTTGGTTGAGCGTCAGGCGGCCACGCGAGAGAAGCTGGAAGAGATCACCGCCGACATCAACCGCGAGTTGGACGAGGACGTCGCGTGGGCCGAAAGCTCGCCGATGCCGGAAGCGGAGCAGGCGGCTTACGGCGTCTATGACAACAACGCCGTGCCCCCAGCTTTCAGGCCAAAAGTTTTCGGAGGAAACTATTGAAATTTTAGATTTTTGATTTTTGATTTGCGATTGGAAGCGGACGAAAGACTTTTTTAAATTTAAGTTCTTGTCCTTATCCAATCTAAAATCAAAAATCGCAAATCAAAAATCATAACCATGTCAACAGCAGTCAGAAAAGAGCACAAATCCAACCGGCCGTCGCGCGGCGGCCAGGCCACGATGGTCGAGGCCATCCGTCAGGGCATCTGGGAAGAGATGGAGCGCGACCCGACCGTCTTCTGCATCGGCGAAGATGTCGGCGCTTACGGCGGCGCGTTCAAGGTGACGGACGGGTTGATAGACGAGTTCGGCGAGGAGCGCGTGATTGACACGCCCATCTCCGAGGCGGCGATTGTCGGCGCGGCGTGCGGCGCGGCCCTGATGGGAATGCGGCCCGTCGCGGAGTTTCAGTTCATAGACTTCATCTCCGCCGGCTTCGACATGTTGACCAACTATGCGGCCAAGTGCCGCTACCGCTGGGGCGCGGGGCTCCCCACGGTCTTCCGCGGCCCGTGCGGCGCGGGCGTCCACTCGGGGCCGTTCCACAGCCTGAACGCCGAGGCGTTCTTCCTCAACACGGCGGGCCTCAAGATGGTCGAGCCCTCGACAGCATACGACGCGAAGGGGTTGATTAAGGCCGCCATCCGCGACCCCGACCCCGTCCTCTTCTTCGAGCACAAGAAGCTCTACCGCCTGCCGCGGCTGCGCGAGGAGCTTCCCGAAGACGACTACACGGTCGAGATCGGCAAGGCGCGCACCCGGCGCGAGGGGCGAGACCTCTCGATCATCACCTTCGGCGCGCAGACGCTCAACGCGCTCGACGCCGCCGAAGAGCTGGAGAAGGAGGGCCTGGACGTCGAGGTGATAGACCTGCGGACGCTGGCCCCGCTCGACAAAGAGGCGATCCTCGCCTCGGTGAAGAAGACGAGCAAGGTGATGGTGCTGCACGAGTCGGCGCGCACCGGGGGCCTGGGCGGCGAGATCGCGGCGACGATTGCCGAGGAAGCCTTCGAGTGGCTCGACGCGCCGGTGGTGAGAGTCGCGGCGACCGACACGCCCGTCCCCTACTCGCCGCCGCTCGAAGAGTACCACCTCCCCCAGTTGAAAGACGTGCTGGAGGCCGCGCGCAAATTGGCAGCGTATTAGCTGTCAGCTGTTAGCTATTAGCTGTTAGCTATTAGCTTTTCGTGTTTGGCAGGCAATCAAGTTTCATTCAGGACGAGCGCCAACGGTGACCAGTCACAAGCTGACAGTTGACAGCTAATAGCTAATAGCTAACAGCTAACAGCTTTTTCAAAGGAGCAACCCGTCATGCCGAAATACTTGATCGAGCG
>DATEMM010000399.1:0-2666 GCA_035275605.1 Pyrinomonadaceae bacterium | reverse complement strand
GGGCCGCCTGTGACCAATCCCATGATCTCCCTGAGCCGCGCGGCTATTTGCGGCGTCACGACCTGGTTGAAGACTTCGTTCGGGCGGTCCATCTCGATGCGCGGCTTCATCAGCTTGCCCTCCTTGTTAGCGATGGTCGCGGCGAAGAGCGCCATCTGGAAAGGAGTCATCTGCCCGGCGTAGCCCTGCCCGTAGCCTTCCAGCGCCAGGTCGAACTTGTTGAATTTGCGTCCCAGAGGCCCGGCGACGAGCGTGGCCTCGCGCGGTGCCAGGGCGCGCTTGACGGCCTCCGAGCTGGCGTTCCAGATTTCGGGCTCCTTGCGCCCGCGCGTCGTCTCCTCCGGCGTATCGTATGCTCCGACGCCGAGGAGCTTGGCCGTCTCCTTGATTCTCTCCGGCCCGAGCTTGACGGCCATCTGCGCGAAGTACTGGTTGCAGGAGACTTCATATGCGCGGTCGATGGAGATCATGCCGTGAACTTCGCCTGGGCCGCCGTCGTCAAAAATCGGCTTCGCCCCCGGCAGCGCGTAATAACCGCCGCCGCTACACAAGAACTCCGTATCCTGTATGCCCGCGCGGTGCGCGGCGATCATCATGAAGGTCTTGAAGGTCGAGCCTGGAATGTAGTAGGAGCCGAGAGCGCGGTTGACCAGGGGCTTGTCGCGCTCGTCCGCGTCTAGCTGAATCCAGCGCGCCTCGTCCTGCACCTCCTTCAGGCTGTAGGAAGGGTTGCTGTACATGGCGAGCACTTCGCCCGTCTGCGGGTTGAGCACGACCACCGCGCCGTGCTTCCCCTTGAGCTGATCGACGGCCGCCTGCTGCAAGTCGTGGTGGACGGTCAACTGGACGTCGCGCGTTGCGCGCTGCTGCACGTTCTCGCCCATGACGACCTGCAAGGCTTCTGGGACTTCGCCGCTCTGAATCCCGAAGAGCGAGCGCTCCAGCCCTGGGTCGCCGCGGTCAGAGCCGAAGAGGTGCGCGAACTGCGTGTCCATCTGGTAGTCGCGGACGATGCTGCCCGAAGGGTCGCGCCGGTAAAGGGCGAGCGCGTTCTCCAGCTTGCCCGTGCGGTCCAAAATCCAGCCGCGCAGGGTGGACTCAGACAGGCGGCGATTACGCAGGTCCTTGTAGCTCAATTCCTGAAAGCGCTCGTTGCTGTCAGCCGCGTAGCGCGCCCAGTAGACGTGAAAGCCGAAGACGGCGAGCGCCAGGATGATGTAGAAGACGCGCAGGAAGCGCAGGCCCCGGTTGGTCGAAGTCGAGCCGAGGCGCTGCCGTACCTCGTCCGGCAGGTCTTCGGGCGCGACGGCCGCAAGCCCCGAGCGCTGGCGGCGAAAACGTATCAGGGCGACGATCAGCCAGATAATCATCAGGGCGAGACCGCCCATGTAGATGAGACTCAGGAGCGCCGGCTTCTTTTCAAGCGAAGGGTTGGTGGCGGCGGCGGCGTTGTTCGCGTTTGCGGCCGCCGCCTGTAAAAGCAGTATGAGTGACATAATCAGGATTCTTGTTTCCGAAAGCGCACTTCGACGTCTCCGAAGCCGACGACGTCGCCGTCCGCTATTTGTCTAGCCTCTCCGTAGTTGAGGCGGCGGCCGTTGATGAAAGTTCCGTTGGTCGAGCCCGTATCGGAGACCAGGAGCGTCCCCTCCTTATTCATCAGGAGCGCGGCGTGAATCTTCGAGACGCTGCGGTCGTTGATGTAAAGATCGTTGTCCGTGCCGCGGCCCACGCCCAGGCGGCGACCACCGGGCGTAAAGACGAGCGGGGTCTCGCGCGTCCCGTCCGTGGTGGTCGCGCGGGCGATGATGTGCACGTCGTGCGTCGTCGAATGGGGAATGCGAATGGTGCCCAGCTCTTCGGCGCGGCGCTTGGCCTCGTCCTGCTCCTGGAGCTGCTGCTCGAATTCACCGAAGGTCGGGTCCACGGAGACGCCCGAAGTGAAAATGTCCACCTCGGTCTCGATCTGGACGGGGGCGAGCGTGCTGTAGCGGTTGTCGTTGATGTAGTCGATGGCCGCAGCCAGCACCTCGTGCTCCAACTCCTGTATGATCTCGGGCGGAGCTTCGGAGTGCGTGCCCCATTCCACCTTGAGCTTCAGGAGATGTGGAGCGATTCGCACGCCGTTATCTTCTTCGCGCAGGCGCTCGTCAATCAGGCGCTTCATGCGCTCGATGAGCGCGGTCGTGGTCAGACCTGACTGAGAGCTGGTTGCGCCGCGCCCGAGGCCGCGGTCCACGGCCGCGCCGAAGCCCTCGAAGACGCGCCTGAGCAGGCGCTCGGGCAGCGCCTCCTCGCGCTTGTGCTCCTGTTTCTTCTCCGTCTCTTTTTTCATAAAGGCTACAGTGAATTAGCAACGCCACGGTCGGCGCGAAAGTTGCTCGGCATCTGGCAAAAGTCTCGGATGCCGAACTATAACCTGATTGGGGAGGGAAGCGAAATTATTAATTAGCTCCCGGCCATTTTAGCCGAAATCCCCTGGGGAAGAACAGGGGGCGGAGGGCAGTGGTCAGTGGTCAGTGGTCGGTGGCCAGTGGTCAGAGATTAAGATTTCCGCGTGTTGCCGCGTAGCGGCACATGAATTTAGACCGGCCTTTCAAGGCCGGGTCCGCCATCGCCATCCAAGATGCGTCGCGTCAGCGACGCGTGAATCAATGCGGCCTTTT
>DATEMM010000398.1:0-9515 GCA_035275605.1 Pyrinomonadaceae bacterium | reverse complement strand
GCGCGGGTGACGCTCGGCCCATTCCCAGGCCGAGCTGATGATCGCGTTGAGGTCCTGCCTCTCTGGCTTCCAGCCCAGCTCGCGCTTAATCTTTTCGGAGCTGGCGATGAGCACCGCCGGGTCGCCCGCCCGGCGCGGGCTGAAGCGGACGGGGATGTCGCGGCCCGTCACCCGGCGTGCCGCGTCAATCACTTCGCGCACGCTGTAGCCGTCGCCCCCGCACCCCAGGTTGTAGATGGCGCTCCGCTCGTCCAGAACGCCGAGCGAGAGGATGTGAGCATGTGCCAGGTCCACGACATGTATGTAGTCGCGCACGCACGTGCCGTCGCGGGTTGGGTAGTCGTCGCCGTAAATCTCGACGCATTCCCTGCGCCCTGTGGCTGCCTGCAAGACGGCCGGAATGAGGTGCGTTTCCGGGTCGTGCGATTCGCCGCAGCGCTTCGTAGCTCCCGCCGCGTTAAAGTAACGCAGGCTCACGTAACGCAGGCCGTAAGCCTTCTCGTGCCAGTGCAGGGCACGTTCGAGCGCCAGTTTCGTCTCGCCGTAAGGATTGGTCGGGTTGGTCGGGTCGCTCTCTTCAATCGGCTGCCTCTCGGGTTCCCCGTAGACGGCGGCGGTCGATGAGAAGACGAACCGGCGCACCTCTGCCTCGCGCATAGCGTCCAGAAGAATGAGGCCCGCCACGACGTTGTTGCGGTAATACTTCGCAGGCTCGTTGACGGATTCCCCGACGAGCGAGTAAGCGGCCATGTGTATGACCGCTTCTATAGAAGAGTCCGTGAGCGTGCGTCGCAAACGCTCGCCATCCATTAAATCGGCTTCGACGAACGTGGCGGCCGGGTCAATGCTCGCGCGATGGCCCTTCGAGAGGTTGTCGTAGACGAACACCTCGTGCCCGTCCCTGAGCAACTCTTCCGCGACCACGCTGCCGATGTAACCCGCCCCGCCCGTGACTAAAACACGCATACTCGAATCTGTTGATGTTTACCTTGATTTTGAAACGACCGGCCCTCTCAGACGCTGCCCGCCGACACCAATCTCATCATCCGTTGCGCCGCGAATAACGGCTCGCTTTCTGAAACGGAATCTCATTCTCCTGCAAGTACCGGAAGATAGCATCTTCAAACGATGGTAACAAAGTGGCCCGCTCGCTGGCGAGAGCAGTGTAAACGGGGCGCGGTGCGATGAAGCCGAGGGCTTCGCAGGGATGCGCTTCGACCAGAGACGCGTCCAGGCCGCTGGCCGTGGCGACGCATCTGGCCAGTTCGGCCCAGGTGACAGCGCCCGAGTTGGCCAGGTGCCAGATGCCGCCCGCGCCGTCAATCAAGAGGTCCAGGCTCGCGTGCACTAGGTCCGGCACGTATGTCGGGGAGATGAAAAGGTCGGCTGCCGCCGGAAACCCGCGCCCTGCCGAGAGAGCTCTCAGCGCCGCCGCCACGAAATTGTACCCGTCCCAGGGGCCGAAGAAGGCGCTCGTGCGAATCACCAGCGCTTCGGGCAGCGCTTCTAGAACGCGCCTCTCCGCCTCGGCCTTACTTCTGCCGTAGACGTTCAGGGGCGCGGGAGCGTTGCTCTCGACGTAGGGTGTGCGCTTCGCGCCGTCGAAGACCAGGTCGGATGAGAAAGTAAGGAGTTGTACCTGACGCTCGGCGCACGCGGCGGCCAGAGTTGCCGGCCCGTGACTGTTCTCACGGTGACACCTTTTAGGCTCGCGCTCGGCGTCGTCCACGCGGACGTAACCCGCGGCGTTGATAATGGCCCAGGGCCGGAAATTGTTTAGCGCCGCGTCAACCGAGTCTATGTCGGCGATGTCCATCTCGCCGCGCGTGAGCAGACGGTAAGAGAGGCCGCGCCCCTCGCAGATTCGCGCGAAGGCTTTTCCGAGCGTGCCCGTAGCCCCTGTGATTAAGAGCGAACGACTCTCTTCACCTTTCGCACGGTCCCGCCGGACCGTCGCGGCCACGGCGTGCGGGCGGCGCGCGACCGCTGGGTAGCAGAGCCTGTCGAGCCTGCGCCACCAGCCAGGAGAATCCAGCACCGGATGCTCGTGCTCGCGCCCGGCGGCCAGGTCGCGCAGCATATTGGCCAGGGCGGTCGGACGCGGCCGCGGCGACCTGAGGTCGTAAACGCCCGGCTCGTAACGCCCCGTCTCGCGCGTCAGCAAATTGTGCCAGTCATACGCGCCGAGCAGCGACCAGGCCGTGACGGCGCGCACGTCCGCTCCGTCGCGCCTTAAACTCTGTGCCCCGTCCCAGACCTCTTTGAGCCAGCGCAACTGCTCCTCGCGCGTGCAGCCCAGGTGAGCCTCGGTCACGGCCAGCGGCAATCGGTAACGCTCCCAGGTCTCCTTCAATAAAGCCCTGGGACCGGCCGTGCCTTCGGCGCAAACGCGCACGGCTTCGATGTCTGCGTAAGCGTGCCGGCCGTTCCCGCCGCGAGTGTGCGCCGGGTAGCGCCCCACTCGCTCGTCCAGAAAGCGCTCGCTCGTCAGGTAATGGTTGATGCCCATGATGTCGGGCGAGCAGGCGTTGGCGGCGAACCAATGAATCTCGGCCTCATCTATCCCGGCGCGGCGGTTGAGGTACTCCCACATCGCGTCGCCTGGCTTGAGGCGGCCCGCGATGAGGTCGAAGCTCAGCCAGCGGCGCTCGTTCTCGAACTCCGCCTGATAGGAGAGTAGGCGCGTGCTGAAAGTCTTGCCCAGGTCTTCGGTCTGGATTAATCGCGCCGCCGGGTTGATTTCGCGGACGGCGCGCATCGCCAGGATGACGGCGCGGCACTGGTTGAGCAGGGCGCGCGCAAACGTTTGGTCGTCACGGCCGTGCGGATACCAGTGCCCGTAAAGGCCGCTGAAGCGCGCGGTCGTCAAGGGCTCGTTGACGGGAGTGTAGTCTTCGACCCAGGGGAAACGCTCGGCCACTGCGCGCGCGAAACCTGCGAGCTTTTCCGGGAAGAGAGGGTCTATGAGGCTGGTCGAGCGCGGCCCGCTGCCGTGGTGTACTAAGCCGACGATGGGACGGAGCCCGACGTCACGCAGCCGCTCCAGCCGCTCATCCGCCCAGGACCAGTTAGCGCTCTCAAGGCCCTCGGGCGCGGTCCGCTCCCACAGCACAGGGTAGCGCAGCGCCCTCACGCCCAGGCCCGCGAAGAGGTCCAGGTCGGAAGCGCGCCGCGCGTGGCCGCTTTGCTCCAACTGGTCAAAGAACAGGTCGCCGACGCGATTGACGCTGCACTCGACCCCGGCCCACAACTCCGGCGGCGCGCACGGAAGTGTCCGCCGTGTCTCAAAGGTCATAGGCATTCTCCGGCAGGCGCGCGCCCCTTTAGCTGGCTGCCGTCGCCGCCAGCTTCTCGGCGGGGGCGGAGTTAGCTACTAGGACCGGCTTGTCGGCGACGCGCAGGGTGGATTCAGAGCGCCTGACGCCGTTGATCTTGCTGTAGACGGTCAGGGACTGGGCCACAATCTGATCCATGTTGTAATACTTGTAGGTCGCTAAGCGCCCGACGAAGTGCACGCCCGGCGTCGCGTCGGCCAGCGCCTTGTACTTCGCGTAGAGCTCGCCGTTCTCCTTGCGCGGCACGGGGTAGTAAGGGTCGCCCTCGCCCTGCGGGAACTCGTAAACGATGCTCGTCTTCGAGTGCTCCTGCCCCGTCAGGTACTTGAACTCCGTGATGCGCGTGTAGAGGTGCTCGTTCGGGTAGTTGACGACGGGCGCGCTCTGGAAACGTTCGTGGTCGTGCGTCTCGTGCTTGAACTCAAGCGAGCGATACGGGAGCTTGCCGTAGCGGTAATCGAAGAAGGCATCGACCGGCCCGGTGTAGATCATCTCGCGATACGGAATCTCTTCCTCTATCTCGCGGTAGTCCGCGTTGAGCATGATCTTGATGTTCGGGTGATCCAGCATCCGCTCGAACATGCGCGTGTAGCCGTGCAAAGGCATCGCCTGGTACGTGTCCGTGAAGTAGCGGTCGTCGCGGTTGGTCCGAGTGGGGACGCGCGCGGTCACGGAGGCGTCCAGCTCCGACGGGTCCAGGCCCCATTGCTTGCGCGTGTAGTTGCGGAAGAACTTTTCGTAAAGCTCGCGCCCGACCGCGCCCACGACCACGTCCTCGGAGGTGCGTATCTGCTCGCACGGCTCGGCGACGGACTTGAAGAACTCCTCGACCTGGAAAGAGGTCAGGCTCAAGCCATAGAGCTTGTTGATCGTGTCCAAATTTATCGGGATGGGAACGAGCTGCCCGTCCACGTGTGCCAGCACGCGGTGCTGATAAGAGCGCCACTCCGTGAAGCGCGACAGATACTCGAAGACTTCGCGCGAGTTGGTGTGAAAAATGTGCGGCCCGTATTTGTGAACGAGAATGCCGTCGTCGTTATAATGATCGTAAGCATTGCCCCCGATGTGCGGGCGCTTGTCGCAGATCAGGACTTTCTTGTTGGACCCGGCGGCCAGGCGCTCGGCCAACACACTTCCGGCGAAACCTGCGCCGACAATTAAATAATCAAACATCTAAACTCTTCCTCCCCAATGTTCGTCCGTTGCCTGAAGACTATAAAAATTTAATCGCCCGCCACATAGCTCTGCGCGGAAGATGCGGCGCTCGCGGCCGAGGCGGCCAGCGCGGGTCGCGCGCGGTGCGCCATCACGACGTCCTCGATCAGCTCGGCCATGCGTCCCCAGGTCTGATCCCAGGAGGTCTGTGCCAGAAAGGCGTCAACCTCACGCATGCGCGCCGTCGCGTCCTCATTCAAAGAGGCTTCGATTGCCGCGACGAATTCCTCGGGCGTGTCCGCGATGCGGACCATCCCCTGCTCGCCGTATGGACGCACGACGTCGCGAATCGAAGTCGAGACGACGGCGCGGCCCGCCGCCAGGTACTCGGGCGTTTTCGTCGGGCTGATGAAGCGCGTCGATTCGTTGAGCGCAAACGGCAGGAGCGCCACGTCCCAGCCACTCAGGTACGAGGGCAGCTCCGTGTAAGACTTCCCGCCCAGGTAATGAATGTTGGCGCGGCGCGGCAGGGTGGCCGGGTCAATCTTGACGACCGGGCCGATGATGACCAGGTGCCAGTCGGGCCTGGCCAAAGCCACGCCGTCCAGTAACTCTATGTCCATACGCTCGTCTATCACGCCGAAGAATCCCAGCCGCGGGTGCGGAATCGACGCTTGGTCCGCCGGCTCCTCCGCGATGCAGCGGGCCTGCGCGAAGTGCGGCGCGTCTATGCTCGACGGAAAGGCGAAGACATTTCTGTGCCGGTCGCGCTTGGCTTCGTAGAGGCTGTGGCCGCCCGTGAAGACCAGGTCGGCGTGTTTGAACAACTCGGCCTCCCGGTCCTTGAGCGCTCGCGGCGCTCCCTTGAAGGCGGACAACTCGTCCATGCAATCGTAGACGGTCGCGGCCCTCGGCAGGTGCCTGGTCCAGGGCATGGTCATCGGCGTGTAGTACCAGAGCACAGGCTCCGCAATCATGTGGTCCGCGAAGAGGCGATCAATCATCGCGCGCTGCACGGATTCGAGCGAGTCAGAGCCTTCGAGCTCTCGCGGCAGACGCGGCACGACGACGTGGACGCCGCAGTCGCGCGTGGTGACGTCCAAGTGCATGCGCTCTTCGCCGAAGATGGGCTCCTCGACGAAGAAGACGCGGCGCTCTTTCGCGAAGCGGCTCAAAAGGTGCTGCGGCCTCTGGTAAACGAAGTCCCAGCGCAGGTGAGACAGACAGACTAAATCAGGATTCTTTGAAACGGTCGCGGAATTTCCGAGGCTGTCGTCAGAGATATTCTTGTACGAATTCATAAATGACCTTTCCGGTAACAAATTGAATTTCCCCGAATAGAGATTGGGGAAGCTGCTCGGGCAGCAAGCCGGGGGGATTAAGGATGCGCTGCCCTAAAGTAAGGCTGATAAAAAGACGCATAACGACAAGGCTCCTTACTATCGGGCCTCGCCGGATTTCGGAGTAAATATCCGTTAGGGGGAATCATGAAATTATACCGAAACATAAACGTGGACGTCTGTACGATGACGCACTAAACATTTATGCCCAGCGTCTATCTTTGTTAAGCATCGGCCAGGAGCGGTCGAGAGTCGCGGGCTTCCAGCATGAGGCGGACGAGCGCGAAGCGTTCGATTCCCCTTTCCGATCTCTCGGTGAGATGTGCCATGACGATCTGGACTTTGACGCTGCCCTGATTGTAAGGGAAGCTCAGTGTGAAACGCTCAACCGAATGGCCGTCGGCCATGAAGGCTAGAAAGCGGCTTCTCAACTCTTGGACCTGCGCCAGTGGGACCAGGTCGAGGAAGAAGTTGCGCCCGACGACGGGGGCGGCCGGGGTTTCACGGCTTTTCTCGGACGGCGGACTGTAGTGCAGGACCGTGCCGGTCGCGTCCAGCTCGAACATGCCGAAAGGGATGGGCGCGATTTCCTTACCGCTCACTGCCGTGACCTCGCGCCCAGCGGAGCCCGTCCTCGCGCTCTTGGCCCTGTTCGCCGAGCATGCGCGCGTAACATTTCAGGCACATGCCGTGAGAGTTCTTGACGTTGGTGCGTCGGATGATGCTCCCGCACCAGGAGCACTCCACCTTGTACTTGGGCTCTTCTCTTTCCGCGTCAACGTTCATCATGGCTTTCCCCCTTGCTCGGCCCCTGTGCTAAATAGAGAAGGGTGAGTTTGCGATCAAACTCACCCTTCACTTTCCCCCCTTGGCTCGTTCCGCATCGCATCGCCTTTTCCCACGACACGAATGCGATGCTTAGCTCAACAAGAAGCTTCTACTTCTCATTGAATTTCCAATAATCTTTTCTGCTTGAATGGGCGAGGTTTTATCATTCAAGGTCAGCGGCCACCGCCGCCCCCGCCCTGGCCCCCTTCAACTCTCATCTCCGCCATTACGAATCCCCTCCCTGATAGCTCGTTGACACTGCCCTCGCATGTCTCGGGGACCTTCAATCGTCCGGCAATGTTAGACACGCCATGGGCGGGTGTCAGTACGATTACGCACACACAAATTTCACTTTTTTGTTTCTTTATGCCGGAGCGGATGAGAGGAAGGGGGAGTTCACCTGGCGCGAATTTTTTAAGCCTGCGAGGCTGACCGAAAGCCAGGGCCGTAACTTTTTGTGAGGCTCTCCGGAGCATTCCAACCATGAGGGACATCCGGTTATGAGGGGACGTCCGGCGCGTGATTGAAACCAAGGAGGTGCTTAGGGGTTTCCCCTAATCGGCCCCTAATCTTCCTGATAGGCAGAACCTCCGCGCAGTGTGATAATTCAGGCTCACATTTGAAGCCTTCAAGGGACGGGCTGGAATCTTAAGACTCGCACAGTGCGGGTTGCCAGCCTCCGGTTTAGCGGCTTCTGGTTTAGCGGCTTCTGGTTTAGTCTAGTCAAAGAGAAACGAGCGCAGGGGGTTAGAGGGTGGGCTTCCACAGCCACCCTCTAAAAATCTCACGTCCCCCTCGTGACACTCAACAGCAAAGTGCGGTTTGCTGTGGCTTTTTATCTTCCAGAAATTCCTCGTATGAAAGCTGTACCCTATTTCAAATCCCCCACGCAGTTTGAGGAATGCCCGCGCGTGATGGTCGTCGAAGACCACGCTGACACGCGCTTCATGCTGAGGACAATCCTTGAGCGGCGCGGGTTGAGCGTCGTCGAAGCGGAGGACGGCGAGGAGGCCATTCGCCTGGCCGAGAGAGACTGCCCTCGCCTGATCCTGATGGACATGGGCCTGCCGCGCATGGACGGGCTAGCGACTACGCGCCGCATACGCGCTCACGCCGCGCTCAATCAAGTCCCGATTATCTTCCTGTCAGGGCACACCAGCGCGACACATCAAATGGACGCGCGCGACGCAGGGTGCGACGAGTTTCTGGTCAAGCCGATTGATATAGATCAACTGTACAGCGCGCTCAAGCGACACCTGGAAGAGAAGAAGGTTTGAAAGCTCTGCGCGGCAAGTAAAGGGCCGCGCGTGAACCCTGGAAGTGACTGAGAGATTTTATGAGTGAAGCCCCGGAAAAGATCAATCATCCTTACGTTGCGCAGACGAGTGCGGCCTCATCCGCACGGTCAGGCGGCGAGCAGTCGCACGCTGAAAGAGTCCCTTTTCACGGATTGCTGGCTAACAGACTTTTGGCCACGCTATCGGGTGAGGATTTCGCGCGCCTTCTCCCGCACCTGGAGCCTGTCTCCATCCAAGCAGGCAAGGAGATTTATAAGTTCGAGGAGGATGTCACCTTCGCTTACTTTCCAGAGGACATGGTCGTCTCGCGCCTGCACGTCCTGGCGGACGGCGGCATCACGGAGACCGCGCTCATCGGCAGAGAGGGAATGATCGGCCTCTCTGCGATTCTCAATCCGCTGCAACTGACGGCCTGCACACAGGTGCTCGTCGGCGGCAGCGCTTTGCGCCTGCCCACGAAAATCCTCCGGCAGGAGTTCGCGCGCGGCGGTGGGTTGCAACAAGTGCTGCTGACCTACGCGGGAGCGCGCATCGCGCAGATTTCCCAGCGCGCCATCTGCAACGGCAGGCATAAACTGGAAGAGCGTTTTTGTTGCTGGCTGCTGATGGTTCAGGACCGCGCGGGCGCGAATCGTCTGCCTTTGACGCACGAGCAGATGGCGCGCCACCTCGGCGTGCGCCGCGCGGGCGTGACGGGCGTGGCGCACGCGCTTCGGGATAAAGACATCATCAACTACAGCCGCGGGCACGTCACGATTCTCGACCGGCAGGCGATGGAGGCCACAGCCTGCGAGTGCTACAGCGCGCCCCGTCTGCCCTTGAACTAAGGCCGTCGGAATTTGTACCCTATTGACGCATGTCAACAGCAACCGTATCTCTAAACGAAAACCGAATCCTGTCCGCCCTGCCTGCCGAGGAGGGCGAACGACTGTCAACGCACCTCGAACCCGTCTCGCTCAAACTGAGTCAGATTCTCTTCAGGCCGGGTGAGCGTATCCGGTACGCTTACTTTCCGACCAACTCGATCATCTCGCTGCTGACGGACCTGGAGGATGGGAGCGGCATGGAAGTGGGGCTCGTCGGGCGCGAGGGCCTGGCGGGAATCTCCATCATCCTGGGCGGGACCGAGACGAAGGTGGGCACAGTGCAGGGCGAGGGCGACGCTTTCAGAATCAATGCCGCGACGCTCCGTGAAGCGTTCCACCGCGGCGGGGCCTTGCAGGCGGGACTTTTGCGCTACACCCACGCGCTGATGACGCAAATCTCGCAGTCGGTCGTCTGCAACGCGCGCCACCAGATAGACGGGCGACTGGCGCGCTGGCTGTTGATGTACCACGACCGCATCGGGCGCGACGAGTTCGCGCTGACGCACGAGTTCATGGCCAACATGCTCGGCGTGCGCCGCGCGGGCGTCAGCATGGTCGCCAACAGGCTCCAGCAGATGGGCTTCATCCGGTACAAGCGCGGGCGCATCACGATTCTCAACCGCGCGGGACTCGAAGCGTTCACCTGCGAATGCTACCCGGCGGTCAAAGAAAAGTACGACGACTTCCTGTTGT
>DATEMM010000397.1:0-6165 GCA_035275605.1 Pyrinomonadaceae bacterium | reverse complement strand
CCTTCGACCGCGAGCGCGCCTCACACCCCCTGCTCTCCTACGTCGTCACGCACGCAGACGGCGAGCCCGATTACAAGAACCTGGACCGCTGGTACGAGCGCGACGCGGGAGAACACCACGGCAAGTTTATTCTCTATCGTTTGAGACTCAGGCAGGAAGAGAAATAAAGATTAAATCTAGCTGTGGCCGTTGGAGCGCGCGAGGTGCTCGCGCAGGAAGCGGCCCGTGTGCGACTCCCGGACTTTCATCACGGCCTCCGGCGTGCCCGTCGCAACAATGTGCCCGCCCCTGTCTCCGCCTTCGGGGCCGAGGTCTATGACGTAGTCGGCCGTCTTGATGACATCCAGGTTGTGCTCGATGACGAGGAGCGAGCCCCCGGCTTCGAGCAGTGCGCGGAAGGCCGCGAGCAGTTTGTTGATGTCGTCGAAATGCAGGCCCGTCGTCGGCTCGTCGAAGATGTAGAGCGTTTTTGCGCCCGTGCGCTTCGAGAGGTGCGCGGCCAGCTTGACGCGCTGCGCCTCGCCGCCCGAAAGGGTAGTGGCCGATTGGCCGAGGCGTAAGTAACCCAAGCCAACGTCGTCCAGCACGCGCAGGCGGTTCGTGATCTTCGTCACCTCGCGGAAGAAGGTCATGGCCTCGCGAACGGTCATGTTGAGCACGTCGTTGATGTTCTTCCCGCGATAGCGCACGTCCAGAATCTGCGGCTTGAAGCGAGTGCCCTTGCACTCTTCGCAGACCAATTCCACGTCCGCCAGAAACTGCATCTCGACCGTCACGGTCCCGTCGCCCTGGCACACTTCGCAGCGCCCGCCCGGAACATTGAACGAGAAGAACGAGGGGTCGAAGCCGTGTGCCTGCGCCTCTCTGGTCTGGCTGAACGCCTCGCGAATCGCGTCATAGACTTTGATGTAAGTCACAGGATTCGAGCGCGGCGTGCGGCCGATGGGCGACTGGTCAACTAGAATCACGTCGTCTATGAACTGCCCGCCCTCCAGTTTCTGAAACGCGCCGACGTGCCCCTGCCAGTCCCCGCGTTGCTTCTTGAGCCCGGCGTAGACGCAGTCGTGAATCAGCGTTGACTTGCCTGAGCCCGACACGCCCGTCACGCAGACCAGCATGTCTAGCGGGATGTCCACGTCTATCCCCTTGAGGTTATGCTCGGAGGCCTGGTGCAGGGCCAGGCGGCGCTTGTGCGGAGCGCGCCGCTGCCTTGGCGCTTTAATCTCGGCCTCGCCCCGCAGGTAGCGGGCCGTCAGGGACGACTTGTCTCTGAGCAGGTGCTCGAAATCTCCCTCGTAGATGACCTGTCCGCCGAGCTCTCCCGCCGCCGGGCCGATGTCCAGAATGTGGTCCGAGGCGCGCATCATCTCCGGGTCGTGCTCGACGACTAGGACCGTGTTGCCTATGTCACGCAGGTTGTGCAGCAGGCGAATCAAGCGCTCGCTGTCGCGCGGGTGCAATCCGATGGAGGGCTCGTCCAGAACGTAGAGCGCGCCGACCAGGGACGAGCCCAGGTTGGTCGCAAGCTGTATGCGCTGCGCCTCGCCGCCCGAAAGCGTGGAGGCCAGACGGTCCAGGGTTAGATAGTCCAGGCCGACATCGACCAGGAAGCGCAGCCGCCGGCGAACTTCAAAGAGCACGCGCTCGGAAATCGCCGCCTGCTCGGCGGAAAGCTCCAGCGCATCGAAGAAGGCCGCGGCGTCTTTAATCGAGAGCGAGCAGACTTCGGGCAGCGTGCGCCCTCCGACCTTCACGTCGCGCGCCTCCTGGCGCAATCGCCCCCCCTGGCAGTCCGGGCAGAGCGTGTAACCGCGATACTTGGAGAGAAAGACTCGTATGTGCAGCTTGTACTTCTTCGTCTCCAGCCACTCGAAGAAGCCGCGCACGCCGGCCCAGTGCCCCTTGCCCTCAATGATGGCGCGCTGCTCGGCGCGCCCCAGCTCGGCGAAGGGCACGTCCAGCGGGATGCGCTCCTGTTTGCAGAAGCGGCGCATCTCTGTTTTAGCCCACTCGAATTGCGGCTTCGTCCACGGCTCAATCGCGCCCTCGCTCAAAGAGAGTCCGGGGTTCGGGATGACTAAATCTAGGTCCAGGCCAATGGTGTTGCCAAAACCCTGGCACGTCGGGCACGCGCCGAAGGGGTTGTTGAAGCTGAAGAGGCGCGGCTCGGGCTGGGCGTAGACGCTCCCGTCGTACTTGCATTCGAACCGCTCGGAAAAGCGCAGCCGCCGCGGGCTCTCTTCGACCGTCTCGATAAGCGCGCTCCCGTGACCCTCCTGAAAGCAGGTCTCCAGGGAATCCACCAGCCGCTCGCGCACATCAGCGCGCGCCACCAGGCGGTCAATCAGGACGTAAACGTTCTCGAAATCCGCACGCGTGTAATCGTCCGGTGAGCTGAGGTCGATGGTCCGGCGCGCATCGGCATCATAGAGCCTGGTGAAGCCGCGCTGCATCAAGCTCATTACGTGCGCCGTCACCATCTGTCGCGTCAGGGCCGTCTCCTTCGTCTCAGCCTTACGCTTGCGCCCCGTGCCGTTCTTCTTGCCGCTGCCGTTGCCGTTCGTTTCGACGCGCAGGCCCGCCTCGGCCGGGAAGAGGACGTAAAGGCGCGTGCTCTCGTTGAGCGTGTCGAGGGTTTCCTGGGCGGCAGACTCGGGCGAGTCGCGGTGGACTTCGCGCCCGCAGACGCGGCAGAAAGTTGTGCCAGCCCGCGCGTAGAGCAGGCGGAGGTAGTCGTAAACTTCCGTCTGCGTGCCCACGGTCGAGCGCGGGTTGCGCGTGGAGTTCTTCTGGCGGATGGCTATGGCCGGCGCGATGCCGCGCACCTCGTCAACGTCCGGCTTATCCATGCGCTCCAAAAACTGGCGTGCGTAGGCCGAGAGGGATTCGACGTAGCGGCGCTGCCCCTCGGCGTAGATGGTGTCAAACGCCAGCGAGGATTTCCCGGAGCCGGAGACGCCGGTGACGACCGTCAGCCGCCCGACCGGAATGGAGAAGGAGATGTTCTTAAGGTTGTTGACGCGCGCCCCGCGCACTTCGATGGCTTCTTCAATCATGTCTTGAGTTAAAGCCCGAGCCACATAGCGGGAGATAGTATGGCCTCGGCAAACTCACATGATAACCCGAATCTTTCAGAAGACGAAACGCGGAGGAAGAAAGAAGAGGGAGCGCTGCGATTCCTACTTCTGTCTTCTGACGTTCACGCCTGGGGGCGGGCGAAAGTCAAAGGCTCCGGGCGGGGCTGTGAAGTCCTCGCGCAGGTTGCTCAAGGTGACTTCCGAGGTCGCGCCGGTGGTCTCGACGAGCGTAACTTTCAGAATCTTTCCGTCCGGGTAGGCTTCGAGCAGAATCTCGCGCAGGCCGGAAGACGCGCCGCGCGGGATGAGCCGCAGGGTGCGCGTCTCGTTCTGACTGTCGCCTTCGGCCAGGGTGATGGAGCGGAACTCGCGCCGCAGGTTGGTTTGACCTAGAAGAAAGAGGAAGGGGAAGCGCGCGTCTGAAACGTTCGTCAGGTCTGCGTGCGTCGCCTCGCGGTCCGCAGGAACATAGAGCCAGACGTCGCGCCCGTTGACGATGAAGAGCTTGCCCGGCTTCGGGTCATACTCCCAGCGCATTCGCCGCGGGCGCTCAAGGACCAATCGACCGCGTTCACGCCGCACGCGTGCCCCCGGCGCACTGTAGGTCTGCTCGAACTCGGCCGCCAGCCCGCGCATACGCCCGTAACGCGCCTCGACCTTTCTAATCAACTGCAACGCGTCATCGCCGCCCTTCGCGCTCTGAGCTTTGACGCCCAACGCAATGAGCGGCACGCAGAGCAGCCCCAAGGCGACCCTGGAAATCTTGATCATTAACTCCCGAAACCCCCTTTGCTCTCATTCTAAGGGGACGGCAGAGCTATCGCCAGTCGGGAGGATTCGTCGGAAGGGTATAGGGCTTTTCAGGTTCGTGCGCTTTGTGCGCCGCCAGGCGCTTGGCGTTGGCGTAAGCTGGGAGATTGCGCTTGAGCATCTCGCCGAAAGCCGCCTCCTGAATGGGGCTCGCGAAGGCGCGTTTCGGGATGACGGAGATCATGTTCTTCCCGTAGACGAGCAGGTAGAAGCGGTCGTTCTCCAGAACCTTGTTGTAGAGGCTCCACTGAAGCAGGGAGTCAACCTGCGCCGTCTTGAAATGGATGCCGTCGTCAGAGAATTGCATCAGGTACTCGTCACGAAACTTCGGATCGCTGCGAAATCTCTGGCGCGGTATGACGAAGAGAAGAAGGAAGCCCATGATGAATGGGAAAAGAGCGACGACGATGAACAGGGGGATGACTTGCGAGGCGAAACCCAGCCACGTGAAGAGGAAGATGCACCCGATGGCGTACAGCGAGCAGATCGCCAGCCTGATGATAATGTCGGCCGAGCGCATCAGGTAAAGGCGCGTCGCCGCCAGATACTCCTCTTCCGTGTACTTGAAGCGAAGGCTAATTGTCTTTTCCATGTAAGTCTTTCCTCTCGTCCGTCATCTCACGCACGAACAACTCTTCGAGCGACTGCCGGACGGGCTGAACTGAGACGAGGCGGCCCCCCACGCTTCTCAGCGCCGCGAGCGCCGCGTCCACGTCCCGCTCGTCCGCGACCTCTATCCGCGCCCCGCCCGCCGTCGGCGTAATCTGCACGCCGTCGAGCGCGGGGAGAACCTGGGAGAGTTTTTCTGCGTCCGTTCCGGCCACAGTGATTTCGATGCGGTGGCCGTCGCCCGCACGTTCGCGCAACTCTTCGAGACGGCCTGTCTCGGCCAGCCGCCCGCGGTTGAGAATCGCCACGCGGTCGCAGAGGACTTCTATATCCGACAGGATGTGCGAGCACATGAAGACGGTCGTGCCTTTCGCTCGTAAACCGGCGATCAGGTCGCGGACCTCGCGGCGGCCGATGGGGTCCAGCCCGCTCATCGGCTCATCCAGAAAGACTATCTCCGGGTCGTTGACGAGCGCCTGTGCCAGCCCGACGCGCTGCAACATGCCCTTCGAGTATTTGCGAAGCTGCTTGTTCCAGCTCTTTTCGTCCAGGCGCACGCGCGAGAGCAGCTCCTCCGTGCGACGCTTGCGCTCCAGAGAGCCGTAGCCGAAAAGCTCTGCGCAGTAGTTCAAGAGCTCGCGCGCCGTCAGGTAGTCATAGAAGTAAGGGTTCTCCGGCAGATAGCCGATGCGCGCGTGCATTTGCACGTCGCTGATGTCGCGCCCGAGAATGCGCGCCCGCCCGCCGGTCGGGTAGATGAGGCGCATCAGGAGTTTCAAGGTCGTCGTCTTGCCGGCCCCGTTCGCGCCCAGAAAGCCGAAGATTTCTCCGCCCTCGACGCGCAGGCTCAGACCGTACAGCGCGCGCACCTTGCGCTTGCGCCAGAAGCCGACCTCGTAATCCTTCGTCAGATTCTCAATCTCAATCACGCTCATGGTCTTCACTTGTAGGGAACTAAAGAGCCTGGGTCCAGGTCAACCTCGCAGTCGTCTTTGCCGAGAATGTATGGTGTGCCAGCCGGGTCAAGCGGCGCGCCCGCGGAGTCCAACTGAAGCCGCGCCGCGTGGAGCGCCAGGGCGACTTCTCTCCAGGCTGAGGGGCAGCGCCCCTTCTGCTTACGGTAATCGGCCAGCACGCGGCGAATCACATCCCGCTCCTCCAGCGAATCGATTTGCAGCAGACGCAGCTCAGCCATGTGTTTAATCGTTTCGTCGTCCGACTCGTCGTAGATGCGACGGTATATCTCGCGCGCAGTCTCGCGGCTCCCACCTTCGGCCAGCATGCGCGCGCTCATGGCTTCCAGCCAGGCGGGCGCGCCGGGGAGTCGTGCGCCTGCCCCGTAAGTCTTGCTCGCCGCCTCGTAGTCTCCCTGCTGCCAGTAGATGTAACCGAGGTGGTGAAACAGTCGCCATTCCGTGGGGTTGTTCTCGATGCCCTTTTTCAAGAGCCTGACGGCGTCCTCGACGTTGATGGCGGGAAGCACGACGCCGCCGTATTCGTAGACGGCTATGAACTGCGGGTCAAGGGTCGTCGCCGTGTCCAGAAGCGGGTAGAGCAGTTTCAAGTCCAGGGCCGAGAGGTCGTCCAGTTGAATCTTTTGACCCTTGTCGCCTGCGGCGATGACCTTGCGCCCGACGTATTGCAGCGAGCGCATCCAGTACCAGTCGGC
>DATEMM010000396.1:0-3328 GCA_035275605.1 Pyrinomonadaceae bacterium | reverse complement strand
GAAGTCTAACCACGCGATAACTATTATTCTTATATATCTCCTCAAAGCTGACCCGCGAAGATTCCGATACGACGGCATGCCCGGCCCCGTACTTCTCGCCGAGCGCTTTAATCTGCTCGTCGTCGAGTGACGCAAAGGCTTCGTTGAGTCTGGATGCGTTAGCGAATCCTCTCTCTTCCGGGAGATGCCCGCCACCGAGGTCGCTCAATCTCTCGACCCATTCGGACAGGCGCTGCCCGCCGTCAGGGTTTATTTTGAACTCGGCCACGTTCGAGCGGTTCGAGAGGTAAGTGACCCCCTCGTTGCCGGGCGGCGTCAGGTAAATCGTCCCACTCGGGCCGTGCGCTCCTATCCACCGGCAGACTTCAACCCAGTCAGACCTTTCGTCGGCGTACCTTTTGACCAGCGCCCAGTGACCTGGACGCGAAGGGGAGTTGCGGTAAACGAACCACGTCAACACCGCCAGGATGAGACAGATATTGGCCCAGTGTGCGAGCGGGACTCGCCACACGCGCCCTGACGATCTTTCGGGCCAGGTATTCAACGCAATGACCAGGGCGAGCGCGCCGAAGACCGTAATCAGGGAGCTCAGCCGTGGGAACTGCGCCTTGATAATGCTGCCGCTATGCAGAAGGTAGTAGTCCAGGAAATGTGCCGCCGACAGCCCCGTCCAGCATGATGTTCATCAACAGCAGCACGCCCAGAGGGCGGCTCTCGTCCGGCCGCCTCGTGCGCCGCAGACACCAGTAGACGACGGCCAGGAGAATCAAGTGGAGCGTGACGCCGACGGCCATTCTGGCTGACAGAAGCTCAAAATGGTGCGGCTGTCGAAAATCTATGTAGGAGAGTGAAAACGACGAATTGTTCAAGCCATGCTGCATCATCCGGTAGAAGTGCCACAAGGCTATGGAAGCCGCGGCGAGGAAGAGAAAGGCTGGCTGGAGCAATTCCTTGAGGCCGCACTTGACGGCCCTCATCAAGTAAAAGGGAACGAGCAGGAGGGCGAAGATAAGGCCGATCTGGAGATGAAAAAGAAATGCCAGGCCGGAGAGAAAGGCTGTGACTCTATACCGTCCCTGCACAAGAGTAGCCGTCCCCAGAAGCACCAGCGAGTGCGAAAATATCGTGGGCATTATCTCCGGCTCGCCGATGAACGTATTTGCTTCGAGGCTCCTGCCCGTCCACATCGCCCCCGTCGCGAGGAGACAGCCGGCGGCCAGAAATCCCGGCAACGATATTCTTAAAACCCTACAGAGATAAAAGAGCGCGGCGCTCAGGGAGAGGTTGCCCGCAAGGCTTAGCGCGATCAGCGCGTTATCCTCTCCCACCATTGCAGAGAGCGCTCCCAACAGGTAGACGAACGTCCGGTGGTGGTAAAAGCGCAGGGAGATGCCGAAGTCTCCGGGAAGATAACCGGGATCAAGGAAGCGACGAACGACCGGCAGGAGGCCGACTTGATTTGAAGAGCCGACGCTGATGCCTCCGTTGAGGATTATGAATAAGGCTGCGATGCCCAGGACGCAGAGCGCTGAAAGGAGAGGCTGAGTAACCCTGTGCTGATTCTGAGTCCGTCCTTCATGTCTCATATGCTGGAAGTGCGGGAACTCTTGCAGAGGCTACGCACAGGCCATCAGGGAACGTACTTGTCCATCGTTAGTTTAATCAACTCCACGATCCGCCGGAGGCCGTCCGACCACAGGGCAGGGTCGGCCTTCAGAGAGACCAGGCCCTGAAAGACGACGACGAACTTGCGGCCCGAAGGACGGTGCTGCAAGATGGCAGCCTCGGAATAGGTGCAGCGGTTCACCCTGCCGCCGCGGCAATCTCCGCCTTTCAATTCCCCGACGCCGATCTTGCTATGCAGAATATCGAAGGGCGGAGCGGCGGGCTCAAAGAGCCGCTTGAGCAGAGTGCGTGCGCCCGCGTCGTGTACCGCCAGACGCAGGAGCGACAGCATCTCGTCGTTGCCGCTCATGCCGGTGGCCGGGCCGGCGTCGTTCTTGACCAGCTTGCGGTCGTGCAGCATGACGAACAGCCAGGCCATGTCGTAGCAGGTCGTCACCTGCTTCACGAGGCCGTCGTTCACGCTCGGGAGGACGACGACCGGCCACTCTGTAGAGTAATCCCCGGCCAGCCAGATGCCCTCCATCTTCGTCGCCTGCGGGGCGAAGAACCCGGCCGCTTCCAGGACGCCGTTGATCCAGCTATAGCCAAGAGCCCTGATGCAGAATGACGCCGAGTCGTTATGACTGCCCACGATCATCGGCCTCAGATGATTCATAAACTGGATGTCGAAATCGAGCGAGGCCCTCTTGCCTGCATCCCGTATGATCTTAAAAATCTCTTTGTATTTCGGGACGAGGAACTTCTCGTCAAGGGGCGGTTTTCTATCGTTGATGCGGCGGACAGCTTTTCTGATCTGTGGGTTGAGAGCGCGCTCGATTGCCGTAAAGAGGTCTTTGTCAGGCAAGACCGCGATGGCGGGATCGCTGACGAAGTCGTTGACCGCTACGCGTAGCTGATAGGCCGCGTACATCGCCGCGGCTTTCAGCAGACTTCCTGAGTAGTACATCTCGAACTCGTGCTGCCCGACGCGCGGACGAAACAACTCCGTGACTTTGCCGTCCACCACTTTCTCGGCGATGGCCGCGATCGTGATGGCAACGTCGCGCACGTTCGGCAGGTGGCCGAACGCAGGATATAGCCTGGGGTCCGAAACGGCGGCTATGGCGTCGTCGAACGCGCGTTGCAGCTTGACGGAATTTGTCCAGGGGGGAGCAAACGCGGCGGGGAACGGAGATTTGGCGCTCCCTCCGGGGACTATTTTCCCAGGCGTCTCAAAATCAGCGTGCGAAATTGGGCCGAGGTCTAGAGCCCTCATTTCGTGCTCGAAGCGTGTGCGTTCTTTCATGCTCGCAATCCCTCTGACGCTTATCACTCGGTGGCGGCGTTGACCAGGGCGTGGGTGAAGTACCTGTAGGGCCGGCAGGAGAGGTGCTCCAAAAAGCTCGAACAGAAGCCGGCCCGTTTAAAAACTTGTAGACTTTCGCGAGCCAGGGATGCGAGGACGACGGCAGGGCGCAAGATAGTCGCGCTGGAGAGGAATGTCAATGGTCCATGTCAGGGCCTGACCAGCAAACCTGCGACGGACTCGGCAGGGTAAAGTAAAAGCGGCGCGTCCTCTTCCCGCGCCGCTTCATTACTGTAATAGACTTCGGCCAGACCTGTACGGGCCAGACCCTTTAACTTTTTCAGGTCTGTTTGCGGCGGCGCAACCTGGCCGCGCTGGCCGCCAGCCCAGTGCCGAACAAGGCCAGCGTCATGGGTT
>DATEMM010000395.1:0-5652 GCA_035275605.1 Pyrinomonadaceae bacterium | reverse complement strand
CCGAACTTGGCCGCCTCGCCGCCGGACTTCTCCCAACGACCGGAGCCCTTGGAATAGAGCTTGACCCTCATCCCGATCATGGGCATGTCGCCCTCGTGCTTGTCGGCGACGCGCAGGACGTGATCCAGCTCGTTTAACTTCTCGATGACGATAACTACGCGCTTGCCGCTTTTGGCCCCGGCGAACGCCAGCTCTATAAACTCCTCATCCTTGAAACCGTTCAAGACGAGCAGGCTCTCTGGCGATTGGTCTAGAGCCAGCGCCGCGTAAAGCTCCGCCTTGGAGCCTGCCTCCAGGCCGAAGTCGTAGCGCGAACCCTCGCGCAGGTACTCCTCGACGACCGCGCGCTGCTGGTTGACCTTCATCGGGTAGACGCACATGTGCGTCCCCTGATACTCGTACTCGCGTATGGACTTGCTGAAAGCGCGCTGGAGTTTCCTGACCTGACTGGCCACCAGTTGGGGAAAGCGCAGGAGGACGGGGGCGCCGATGCCGCGGCGCGCGAGGTCGTCTATAATCTCCTTGAGGTCGGCCGCGCGACTGTCGTTCTCGGCCGGGTGCACGATCAGATTACCTTTGCGATTAACGTCAAAGTACCCGGCGCCCCAATTTTCTATGCCATAAGTTTCAAGCGTCTGTTCGATGGCCGTGGTCAATTCGCGGTCTCCTGCTTGTCTCTAATCTTTATTGTGCGCGTGGCTTTCGTGCGTCCGAAGCGCAGTTGCCCCTCACATCCGAGCCTCGTAAGCCTTGGTTTCATGGGATGGACTGCGGGCAATTTAACAGAAAACGCGGGGTCAAACAATAACTATTTTCCCCGAGGGACGACGCCTCAGACGGGGTAAACGAGGCACGCTAAAGGTTTAAGCGGAGAAAAGGCGCGGCCCCTAAATTTGTGCCAACCCGCGCGCGCAGAGAAAAGCTTGACAGGCGGCGCTGGCCAACTATAATGCAAGCTTTTTTAAGCGCCGTCGCGGTATGACGCACGCCAACTCTCGCACACCTTTCGCAGTCTTGAAACCAAACCGCTCTCTCTCGCTTCCCCGAGCGCGGTTCGCACCCCTAACACTCCCAATTACCATGCAGGAGAAGACATGAACCCAAAAACTGCCTTGAAGTACGCCTCGGAACAAGGGGCCAAGTTCGTCTCAGTCAGATTCACGGATTTACCGGGCGCGTGGCACCACCTGACCTTCCCCATCGAACAGCTCGGCGAGGACTCGTTCGAGGACGGGTTCGGCTTCGACGCCTCATCCCTGCGTGGCTGGGCGGCCATCAACGAGTCCGACATGCTGCTCGTCCCAGACGCCGCGCACGCCTGGATGGACCCGTTCTCTGAGGAGCCGACGCTGTGCCTCATCGCCAACGCCGTCGATCCGATTACCAAAGAGGGCTACCCCTTCGACCCCCGCTCGGTCGCCACGCGCGCCGAAAGCTATCTTAGATTTACGGGCCTGGCCGACACGGTCTATTTTGGCCCGGAGGCGGAATTCTTCGTCTTCGATTCCGTCAAGTTTCATAACGACCAGAACTCGGCCGGCTACACTGTGGACTCCGACGAAGGGCACTGGAACAGCGGGCGCGGGGCGGACGAATTCAGCGGCTCGAACCTGGGCTACCGCATACGCGCCAAGGAAGGCTATGTGCCAGTTCCGCCGGCGGACTCCTTGAGCGACCTGCGCTCGGAGATTTCGCTCACGCTGGCACAGTGCGGCATCAACGTCGAGTGTCATCACCACGAGGTCGCGACCGCCGGGCAGTGCGAGATAGATTTTCGCTTCTCGAACCTGCTGCGCACGGCCGACAACCTGCAAATATTCAAGTACGTGGTGCGCAACACGGCCTACACCTACGGCAAGGCCGTGACCTTCATGCCAAAACCGCTCTACGGCGACAACGGCTCAGGCATGCACTGTCACCAATCGCTCTGGAAGGACGAGAAGCCGCTGTTCGCGGGTGATGGCTACGCAGGGCTTTCCGAGATGGCGCGCTTCTACATCGGCGGGCTGCTCAAACACGCGCCGTCAATCGTCGCCTTCGCCGCGCCGACGACCAACAGCTACAAGCGCCTTGTGCCAGGCTTCGAGGCTCCGGTGAACCTGGCCTACTCTGCGCGCAACCGCTCGGCGGCGGTACGTATCCCGATGTTCTCGACCAATCCTAAACAGAAGCGCCTGGAGTTTCGTCCGCCCGACCCCTCGTGCAACGCGTACCTGGCGTTCTCGGCCATGCTGCTCGCCGGACTCGACGGCATACAAAACCGGATTGACCCTGGCGAGCCGCTCGACAAGGACATCTACGACCTTTCGCCGGAGGCGCTGAAGGACGTGCCTTCGCTGCCTGGCTCTCTGGACGAATCGCTCAAGGCGCTCGAAGCCGATCACGACTTCCTGCTCAAAGGCGACGTCTTCACGACTCAGTTAATCGACCGCTGGATCACCTACAAGCGCGAGAAAGAGATTCAGCCCCTGAGGATGCGCCCGCACCCGCTGGAGTTTGGGATGTACTTTGATATTTAAGAAGTCTGGAGTCTGGAGTCTCGGAGTCTGGAGTCAACTGGTCAAAAACAAATTTTGTCTTTTGACTCCAGACTCCAGCCCTGGAGGAAAGTCGTGGAAAGCCCCGAAGGGGCGCAATGTAATAGCCCCAACGGGGCGAAATACAATAGCCTGGGGCAACGCCCCAGGTCACATGTCGCTATTGATGATGAGCCCTGAAAGGGCGGAATACTCTATTTCGCTTTCAGGGCTCTGCCTTGAATGTGTGCCAGGTTCCTGGGGCGTTGCCCCAGGCTTCAATATTGCGCCCCTTCGGGGCTTTCGGACGACTTCGGAAAGCTTCTGACCTCATCTTGAAATAGTACTGACTTCACCTCGCGCCTTTCATTCCTTCCCACCTTCTGTATTATCCTTCGCAGTTGTGTCCTTGCCTGCTTTCGATGAAACGATTGAATCGCTCGTGCGCGATTTGCCTGACGCGCAGGGGGCGCGCCTCTTCTTCGAGCGCCTCCAGGCCGAGCACCCGCGCACAGTCGTCGCGCTCAGGCGCGACACAGGGCTGCTGGCGGACGCGCTGGCCCTGGCCGCCTGGAGCCCGCTCCTGGCCACTACCCTGGCACAGAACCCAGACTACCTCGCCTGGCTTGGTCGTGAGCGCTTGCACGCGCGCGTCAAGAGCCCGGAGGAGTTGAAGGAATCGCTGGCGCGCTTTCATCTGACCCATTCGCAGCTCGACCCACAGGTACTCCTGGCGCGCTTCCGCCGCCGCGAGCTTCTGCGCATCTACCTGCGCGACATACGCAACACCAATACGCTCGTCGAAATCACTGAGGAGCTGTCGAACCTGGCGGACGCAATCCTGGATCACGCGCTCAACATCGCCCGCCAGGATTTGGACAACCGCTACGGCGCGCCGCAGTGTACGGACGAGAAGAACCGGAGCGCCACCGCCAGCTTCGCGGTCTTGGCGCTCGGCAAGCTCGGCTCCTTCGAGCTCAACTACGCCTCGGACATCGATCTCCTCTTTCTCTATTCGGACGAAGGCACCACTTCGGGCGCTGGCGAGCGCGGCGAGATTACCAATCGTGAGTATTTCAACCGGCTGGCCGCGAGCGTCGCGCGCATCGTCGGCCAGCAGGCGGGCGAAGGCGCGGCCTACCGCGTTGACCTGCGCCTCAGACCCTTCGGGCGCGACGGCGCGCTCGCCACTTCGGTCGCGGAGGCCGTGCGCTACTACAGGGAGAAGGCGCAGGCTTGGGAGCTGCAAACTCTGATTCGCTCGCGCGCGGCGGCCGGGGCCGCGGCGCTCTACACGCGCTTTGGCGAAGGCGTGCGTCACAGCGTCTACGCCGAAGACGTGACGATTGAGAGCGCTCTGGCGAACGTGCGGCTGGCCAAGTTGAAGATTGATAGGCAGCACGCGCTCGACACGGGGGGCTTTAACGTCAAGCTCGGCCGCGGCGGCATACGTGAAATCGAATTCATAGCGCAGGCGCTGCAACTCGCCTTCGGCGGGCGCGACGTCTGGCTGCGTGCGCCGCACACGCTCATCAGCCTGGGACGCCTTGCCGACCGGCAGTTGATTACGGAGCGCGAGCGCACGGAGCTTTCCGCCGCCTACGTTTTCCTGCGCAAGCTCGAACACCGCTTGCAGATGGAAGAGGGCTTGCAAACACATTCGGTGCCGGATGAGCCCGCGCGCCGCTTCGTGATTGCGCGCCGCATGAACTTCGCAGGCGACGACGCCCTGGCGGACTTCGACCAGGCCTTACAGGCGCACGCGACCAGAGTTCGCGCGGCCTACGACCGCGTCTTCGGCGACATGGGGCATGATTCTCACGCTGCCGCCAACACCGCCGCGCCCGAGGATTCTTTGAGCGCCGGTCGCGGGCCGTCACAAATTGAAGCGGCTGGCCGGAGAGACGCCGGGAGTGCAGCCATCCACACCGCCGCAACGAAACTCGCTCCACACGTTATCGCTCTGGACGAAGCGGAGCCCTGGAAGACGCCGGACGAATTGGCCCGGCACCTGATTAGTCAGGCCGGGCGGACGCTCAACGCACACCGCGCCATGACTTTGCTCGCGCGCGTCGCATCATCGCTTGAGAAGGATAGCGAGTTTAAGACGTTTACGCCTGGGGACCTTGATACGCTCACACACTTGTGCGGCGCTTCGGAATATTTCGGCGAAATGATTGCCGGCAATCCGTCGCTCATCTACGCCCTGCCTGTGCCAGGGGGAAAGATTCTGGAGCACGACTACCGCAGGGAACTGCTGGAGGCCGTCGAATTAACTGGCGGCGGGTTCGGCGCGGAGATGGGAGCGTTGCGCCGCGTGTGGGCCGCCTTTCTGGTCGAGACGGGGGCGCTCGACGCGGCCGGGTTAATCTCCATGCACGAGGCCAACCGTCGCCAGACGGAGTTGGCCGAGGCCAGCCTGGATGCCGGGTGCCTCATCAGCAGCCGCGAGCTTGCCAGGCGTTACGGCGAGGGTGCTGGCCCAGCGCGCGTCGCCGTTCTGGGTCTAGGCCGCCTGGGGGGCAAAGGGATGGATTACGGCTCAGACCTGGACGTGGTGCTCGTCTACGACGAGTCGCAGCCCTCGCCCGTGCAGGGCCTCGCGCCCGCCGAGAGCTACGCGCGCTTTAGCGAGTTTCTGGTCGCGGCACTTTCGAGCGTGACGCGCGACGGCCATCTTTACCGCGTTGACCTGCGGCTGCGCCCCGACGGGCGAAACGGCGCAACCTGTTCCGGCGCTCGCGCCTTCACCGAATATCTGAAGGAGCGCGCGGTCGAGTGGGAGTGGCTAGCCTACGTCAAACTGCGCGCCGCCGCGGGCGACCTGGAACTTGGCGCGAGGGTCGAAGGTGAAGCGCGCCGCATCATTCACGAGAAGGCTACGAGGGCTGACGCCGAAGCGCTCAGGCTGGAGACGCGGCGCGTGCGCGAGCGGCTGGAGCACGAGAGAATCCGGCGCGGACGCATGGGCCTGGACATCAAGTACGGTGCGGGCGGGATGCTGGACGTCTATTTCAGCACGCGCTATCTGCAACTGCGCGACCGCGTCCCGGACGAAGGCACGGACCGCTCGACGCGCGCCGTGCTCGAACGCTTGCTGGAGGCCGGGTCGCTTGCCGAAGAGGACTACGCGGCG
>DATEMM010000394.1:0-7318 GCA_035275605.1 Pyrinomonadaceae bacterium | reverse complement strand
CCGAGCGAGACGAGCGAAGAGCCCCGCTCCAAAAAGGAGCAGATCATTGCGCTTTACGAGAGCGGCATGACGGACATCGCGCAGATCGTGCGCAAGGTCGCGGCGCGCCCCTCCTACGTCGCGCAGGTCTTGCAGGGCGCTGGCCTGATTACGGGCTACTTCGACCTTTACACCACGACGGCCAGGGAGCAGAACGTCTACACGCGCTTCTTCCGCAACGTGCTGTCGTTCAAGACGGTCGAGGCGGCCAGGGAGTCAGTCAAACGGATCGACCGCCTCTACAACTACTTCGAGCGCCTGGGCGACCGCGCCGGGCAGCACCAGGCGATGGTGCTGGCGCTCACGGGCAAGAACCGCGCCCGCTGGAGCGGTAAGCAGGAAGAGTCCGAAATTTTCAACGAATGGCTCGCAGCACACTAAGAGCCGAGTGGATTATCAAAGCTTAAGAACGGTCCCTCTCAAATAGAACGAGCAAGGGGTGGGTTTGAAAAGGTGAGTCGTCGGGGAGGGACCGGGCTCACCTTTTCTATTTTCAACAGTCTCCCGAGTAGTTCTGTCCGAACGAGTTTTCAGTTAAATACCTCGCCCGTCCGTGCTTTCGCTGGCCCGGACCGAAGACTCAAGCTTTTCCATAGTTCTTCTAAAATTCAACTCCCAGAGGAGAGAACCATGTCAGAACAGACAGCAACCGCACCCGAACAGACCCACGCACACGAGCCAATCACGCACGGCGCTATCTGCTGGACGGAGCTTGCCAGCAAAGACATAGAGGCGGCGAAGAAGTTTTATACGGAACTGCTGGGCTGGAAGCTCACGACGAGCCAGGCGGCAGGGATGAACTACACGGAGATCGTCGTCGGCGACAAGCACATCGGCGGCATGTACCAGATCGGCCCGGAGTGCGGAGGGGGCGCCGACATGCCTTCGCACTGGATGTCATACGTGGCCGTTGACGACGTGGACGCGGCGGCCAGGCGCACCGAAGAACTCGGCGGCAAGGTCTGCGTGCAGCCGATGGACATTCCGAACGTGGGGCGCTTCTGCGTCATCAACGATCCCACGGGCGCTGCTATTTCGCTCATCAAGCTGGGCGGCGCTTAAAATCCCGCCGAGCGCCGTCACCACAGAGAGGCGCTCTACTTTGCCATTTAACAAGTGCGCGGCAGAACCGCAGAGTCTTCCGCGCACAGTTCCCTCGCTGAAAGTTTTACCCCTCGCCAGGAATGAAGATTCGTGTCCGTCAGCAACCTGACGCAAGGGCACAACTCTACATAAGGAGACAACTATGAAAAAACAATTGCTCAGTTTGATAGTCGTTCTTTTGGCTTTGGCCGGCGGGCTCTTCTTCAGCGCCAAGGGAACTTCCGCCGAATCACAGCCGCAGAATATCGCCGCCGCCATCATCGCCCGCGAGAAAGCCTCGGTCGAAGCCTGGCAGCGCAAGGACAAGGCTTTCTTTGCGGATTACATGGCGGACGACGCGACCTACTTCAGCTCCATGAACCCGTACCTTGAGACAGACCCGAAAGTAAACTTCCTGCCGAAGTTCGAGCAGTACGTAGAGCTTTTCAAGTTTAACGACTTCCAGATGTACAACCCGCGCGTTCAGGTCTACGGCGACACGGCCATCCTGACCTACAACACCTCAGCTACGGTCAGCATGGGCGGCCAGCCCATGAGCTACACGGCCAAGGCGACGACCGTCTACGTCAAGCAGGGCAACACGTGGCGCGTCGTCCACAGCCACGAGACAATGAACCCTACGCCGAAATAGATAAGGGGTGGCGGCGGGTACAAGGCTGTCGTCGGCTGCTTTGTGCCCGCCTTTATTAACTTTCAACGGAGGATGAAGAGAATGCTTACCAAAATCGCCGTCGTCACGATTCTCGTGCGCGATCAGGACGAAGCCTTGCAGTTCTACACGGAGAAGCTCGGGCTGGAGAAGCTGGACGACATGACTTTCGGCGGAGGCGACCGCTGGCTGACCGTGACCGCGCCCAGGCAAAGGGACGTGCAGATCTTCCTGCAAAAGGCCGACAGCTTCGGCATCAACCTGATGGATCACGTCGGGAAAGCCCCGGCCTGGGCCTTCAACACAGACAACTGCCGCGAGACTTACGAGACGTTGAAGGCACGCGGCGTCAAATTCACGAGCGAGCCGAAGGAGCAGCCCTGGGGCATCGAGGCCGTTTTCGAGGACCTCTACGGCAACAAGTTTTCCGTCGTCGAAGAGCCCGGCGGCGACGGCGGTAATGGCACATAAGCTTTTTATCATCAACAGAGCGGAGAGAACGGAGGAGACATGCCAAGAGTAGTTCATTTTGAAATCAGCGCGGACGAGCCCGAGCGCGCGGTCAAGTTCTACGAGAACGTCTTCGGGTGGAATACGCAGAAGTGGGGCGGGCCGAAAGACTACTGGCTCGTCACGACGGGCGCGGAAGAAGAGCCTGGCATCAACGGCGGGGTCTTCAAGCGCGAGGGTCCGGTCAACTACGTCAACACGATTGAGGTTCCCTCGGTCGAGGATTTCGCCGCGAAGGTCACAGAGCACGGGGGCAAGGTGGTCGTGCCGAAGATGGCGATTCCGGGCGTCGGCCACCTGGTTTACTGCCAGGACACGGAGAGCAACGTCTTCGGCATCCTGCAACCGGACCCGGCGGCACAGGCCGAGTAGGCTTCAGGAGTCGGTGACGAATTCCTGCCAGGGAAAAGAGAAAGAAGACGGCGAAACTCTTCCGGCAGGAATTCGTCACCGGCGCACACACCCTGAAACCGAAAGGACGGGCGGCTGGTGGCAACACCCCTCGAAGCGAATCAGGCTTGAAGCATCATGCGATGGTTAAGATTAATGGTCATCCTTCTGGCGCTGGCCGAGGCTGGATGGATGACGTTTGACGGCGCGCGGGCCTTTATCGTCGGCGACTACGTTACGCCCAGAAGCGGCCAGCACAGAGGCTTGCTCGGCCCCTGGGCCAGAGTTGTCAGGGCCGTTGGCCTGGAGCCGCGCTCCTTCCTGATGAAAGGCATCTTCGTCCTTTACGGGGCCGCGTGGCTTCTCATCATCCTTTGTTACAGCCTGGGCTTCCCCTGGGCGCGTAGCGCCATGCTCTTGGCTGCCGCGGGCTCGTTGTGGTATCTCTGGGTGGGAACGATTTCGAGTTCGGTTCAGCTTGGCCTCCTGCTTCTGCTCATGGCAACGCAGGAGACTGCCGGCTGACAACTCTTTTCCAGCCTGAACGAGGGGGAAAGCCAGGGGATGCCAGCCAAAAACGAAGACCTGCACGGCAACGTGCCGGACAAGGCGGAAGTCGCGCTCCTTTTAATTGACGTCATCAACGACCTGGAGTTTGATGACGGCGAAAAACTGCTCCGCTACGCCCTGCCGATGGCGGAAAAGATCGCCGCTCTGAAAAAATGGGCCAAGCGGGCGGGCGTCCCGGTCGTCTACGTCAACGACAACTTCGGCAAGTGGCAATCTGATTTCAATAAGCTCCTCAAGCACTGCCTCGAAGACGACGTTCGCGGGAAGCCCCTGGCCGAACTGCTCCGACCCGATGAGGACGACTACTTCGTCCTCAAGCCCAAGCACTCCGGGTTCTTCTCCACCACGCTCGACACGCTGCTCGATTACCTGAAGGCCCGCACGTTGATTCTGACGGGCGTGGCCGCCAACATCTGCGTGCTCTTTACGGCCAACGACGCCTACATGCGCGACTTCAACCTGGTCATCCCCTCGGACTGCGTGGCCTCCAACACTAAAGAAGAGAACGAGCACGCCCTTAAGTTGATGGAGCAGGTGCTCAAGGCGGACACGACCCCCTCGACAAATCTGGACCTCGAAGAATTAAGACGCGCGGCGGCGCACGAGTCGGGACGCGCGGAGCCGGAGCCAGAGACTCCCCAGTTCGCGAAGAAAGATTAGATTTCCCCTCGACTGTTTGTCCGAGCCGCGAGCCGCCTAATCGGCGCGCAAGCGTACAGACTTTACTTAACCCCCTTGGGTACTGTTCAAATATCCCCCGCCAGGCTTCAATCATCACTTTCAACCCAGGAGGCTCTTAATGAAGAGGAATCCGAGGCGTGAGCGCATACGCGTAGAGAGTCGTATGAGGGCGGCGCGCGTGCTGTCAGTCATAATCTTTCTCGCAGCCCTACCGGCCACCCTGCGCGCGCAGCAGATGCTCATCCCCGTCACCGACGTGCTGCCCGCACAGGGCTCCGGTAAGGCGCAACAGGAAGAGGAAGATTTCATCAAGCCCAGCCGCCCTGGCATCGCCAACCCCGCCGAGATTCACAAGGCTGGTGTCCTACAATTGGAGTACGGCTATGACGGGAACTTCCGCGCTGAAGAGTTTCGCAGCGAGGAGACCGCGCCCCTGACCCTGCGCTTCGCCGCCACCGAGCGCCTGCTGCTGGAGCTTGATCTAGACACGGTGACATCCGAGAGGGATGAGACAGGCGAGCGCATGACGGGAATCGGCGACCTGCGGCTGGGCTTTCAACTGGTCGCGCTCAAGGACACGGAGAAACACCCGGCCCTGGCCTTCGCCTACTACGTCAAGCTGCCGACCGCGAGCGAAGAGAAGAATCTTGGCACAGGCCGCTTCGACCATCGTCTAGTGCTGCTCATCAGCAAGAAGCTGGGCCCTGTCGATATGGACTTAAACGGCGCGTACCTGATCGTCGGGCGCGAGGACGCCCCTGGTTGGGTGACGGGCGGGCAGGGCGCAATCGCCTTCTCCGGCGAGTTTAAGAACGGGCTGGGCCTCATCGGAGAATTCTCCGCGCAGAGCAAGGAGGACGCGCAGCCGAGAGGGGCGTATGCGCTCGGTGCCCTGACCTTTAAGGCCAACCGCCGTCTGATCTTCGACGCCGGGGCTCGTTTTGGACTCAACCCTGACGCGCCGCGCTTTGGCCTCTTCGCAGGGATGACGGTCGGCGTCGCTGATCTTCACAGGAAGAAATAGGCTTAGAGGCCCGGAAACTTTTCCTGACTTTAATGCTCGCCCCCGCAGCTTTCGCCAGACACCAGACTCCCAAAGGAGAACTTTATGCGGCGCATACTTCGTGAAAACGGCCTCTCGATTGTCCTGTTCCTGCTCTTCATCTTCTCCCTGGTCGGGCAGGCCGTCACGGGCCTTCATAATTACAACGAAGATCAGCAGGAGCACGGGCAGCCCGCCGCAGGGTTAGGTGAATACCTGGCGAGCGGGCACTTTGTCGAAGCCGTCTTTGAAAACTGGGAGAGCGAGTTTCTACAGATGGGGATGTACGTTCTGTTGACCGCCTACCTTTTCCAGAAGGGTTCGCCCGAATCCAAGAAGCTGGACGAGAAGGAGTCCGTGGACAGGAAGCCGGGGAAGGCCGGCGTGAAGAAGAAGGACATGCCGTGGCCCGTGCGACGCGGCGGGTTCATTCTCAAACTTTACGAGAACTCTCTCTGTCTAACCCTGCTCTTACTCTTTCTGCTCTCTTTCGCGCTGCACGCCGCCGGGGGCGCGAGCGAATACAGCCAGGATCAGTTACAGCACGGCGGGCAGGCCGTCACCACCTTACAGTACCTCGGCACTTCGCGCTTCTGGTTCGAGTCGTTTCAAAACTGGCAGAGCGAATTTCTCTCGGTCGCCGCGCTCATCGTCCTCTCCATCTTCCTACGACAGAAAGGCTCGCCCGAATCCAAGCCGGTCGATGCCCCGCACAGCCAGACCGGAAGCGATTGAAGAAGGCAAAGGGTGAAGATGAAAAGTTGAAAGGGCAGATGAAGGGTGAGCCCCTCATCTGCCCTTTCAACTTTTTACCTTATATCTTCTCTTAAGGTTGATTGCGCTTGTTCATGGCGGCCATTGCCAGCTCACGCGCTTTCGGCATGACGGCGATGGCTTTTGCCACCTGCGGGTCGTCGGCGATGAAAACCTGGTCGGCGCTGACACGACCGTAGGCCGCCGTGACGACGTTGTAGCGTATCTCAAGCTCAAGGAAGGAGCGGTTGCGGTCCAGTTGCTGCGCGGTCGTCTTCCACGCCGGGTTCTTCGTGACGAACTCCTTGAAGGCTTTGAAAAGCTCGTCCGTCATCTTGAAGTCAGACGCTTCGAGCCTGTGCTCAAAATCAATCGCGCGCTGCACCTTGTAGTTGTCAAAGCCCGCGATGCGGCCGTTGACCAGTTCGCGCGTGAAGGCGAAGACGGGATTCCGTAGGCGCGCCTGCGCCGGGTTGATAGTGCGCGCCTTGATGGCCTCATCCGGCGAGATGCCGCCGCCGCCGTAGACGCTCCGGCCCGTGTCGGTCTTGCTCTCGGGGCCGCTCGGCTTGGCTTCCTGCTCCTGCTGCTGTTCGAGGGCGATGGTGCCGCCGCGCGTGTAGTAGTCGTAGAAGCCGCCGTTCGAGTAGTCGCGCTGAATCAGGCGGCCAGAGGGCGTGTAGTACTTGGCGGTCGTCAGGGTCAGTCCAGTCCCATACTCCATCGGGAAGATGCCCTGCACGAGCCCCTTGCCGAAGCTGGTCTGGCCGACGATCAGAGCGCGGTCGTGGTCCTGCATCGCGCCCGCGACGATTTCCGAGGCCGAGGCCGTGTTGCCGTTGACGAGAATTACCAGCGGCGTCACGTCCGGGGCACGGTTCTCGGACCTGTAAGACTTGTCGCCGAGCCCGTTGCGACCTTTCTGCGTCAGGATGGCCTGCCCGTTTTGCAGGAACTTCTCCGAGACGCGAATGGCCTGGTCCAGGAACCCGCCCGGATTGTTTCTCAAATCGAGCACGAGCGAGGTCATCCCCTGCGTGTGTAGGTCGTCGAGCGCGGCCTGCAATTCGTCCGCGGTCGTGTAGTTGAAGCCTTGAGTCATGCCGATGTAGCCCACGCCCGGCTTAATCATGTAAGCGTCCGGGATGGAGGGCTGCGGGACGGCGTCGCGCGTAATCTCGACGGTCTCTTCCTTGAGGTTCGAGGCGCGCTCGACCGTAATCTTGACTGTCGAGCCGCGCGGCCCGCGAATCTTGTCACGGACTTCCGAAGAGAATTTGCCGCTCATCTTCTCGCCGTCCACGGCGATGATGCGGTCGCCGTAGCGCAGGCCCGCGCGCGCGGCGGGCGAGCGGTCGAACGTCGCCATGATGTAGGTCTCGGTCTGCTCGCCGATGGTCTGGTTCTGAATCGAAGCGCCGATGCCGAAGTATTCGGAGCGCTGGTCGGTTTTGAGCTCGTCGAACTCCTCGCGGTCGTAGTAGTTCGAGTGCGGGTCCAGCGACCGCAGCATCCCAATGATGGAGGACTTGAAGACGGTGTTGTATTCAAGCTTGTTACCGTCTATGTAGTTCTCCTGG
>DATEMM010000393.1:0-6613 GCA_035275605.1 Pyrinomonadaceae bacterium | reverse complement strand
TGGGGACCAGCTACCCTGTTCTGGCGGCGCGCGACAACGACGAATGGCAGCGCAGGGTCGAGATGACCATCGGCGATACTGTCTTTGCGGACGCGGCCGATTACGAGGTCGCGATAGAAGCGCCCGCGGACGTCGCGCTGTTTACTTCCGCCCCGGCGCGCACGACGACTTCCGTGGTGAGCCGTCGGGCCGACAACATCGTGCGTGAGTTCGCCGGGGAGAATTTACGCGACTTCGCCGTCGTCGTCGGGCGGAACCTCCGCGTCATTGAGCGTGTGGTCAACGGCGTGACGGTGCGCTCAATCTTCACGCCGGAGCACGAGGCGACGGGACGGCGCGTGCTCGGCTCCGCGGCTGAAGCCGTGCGCGTCTACAACGCACGCTTCGGCGAACTGCCGCACAAGACCATCAGCATCGTGGACGCGCCGCTGGTCGCGGGGCTCGGCAGCGCAGAGTTCTCCGGTCTCAACGTCATCGCCAGCGCCTTCTACGTCGATTTCGATTCGCCCACGATGCGCAACCTCCCAGAGATAGTCCGCGAGCAGCGGGCCTCGCTCGAAGACAGTCTCGAATTCACTGTGGCGCACGTCGTTGCTCAGCAGTGGTGGGGCGTGGCCGTCGGCAACAATCCGGAGCGCGACCCAGTCCTGGACGAGGCCCTGGCCAACTGGTCCGCGCTGCTTTACTACAAGGACGTGCACGGCGAGGAGCGCGCCGAGGCCGCGCTCAACGATCAACTGCGCGGGGTCTACAAGGTCTATCGCACCTTCGGCGGCGAGGACATGGCCGCGACGCGCCCGGCGCGCGACTACCGCAACTTCTTCCAGTATTCCGCGATAGTTGCCAGCAAGGGCGCGCTGATGTTCGTCAGCCTGCGCCGTCTGATGGGAGACGAGAAATTTTTCGCCGCGCTCAAGAGTTACTACGAGACGAACGTGCTGGAGATTGCCGGGATGGACGATTTGCGCGGCGCGTTCGTCGGCGAGGCTCCGCGCGCGCAGCGTCGCATGGTGACGCGCACCTTCGCGCGTTGGCTTTCGGACAAGCGTGGGGACGAAGACGTCGCGCCGCCCGACCCGACTTTGGCCGCAGCCTTAGGCATCAACCCGAACGTGGCGAAAAATGACCGCAACGCCTTCTCGCGGCTCGGCAGATTCTTCTGGCAGCAGATGACCAGGCTTCGCTGAAATCCACGCGGGCGAGTCGGAGACGCTGAACTCGTCGCGCGGATACAAAGCGTCTTCCAGGCAAACCTCGACGCCGACGGCTACGATTAGAGCCGCCCCGCGCCGGCCTCAATCACGTCCGGCTCTTATGCGAGGAAGGTTTGTAGCGCGAGTGCGTGCTACTGCTCGCAGACGGTCGCGTAGCAATCAACGATACAACTGTTGAACCCGTCGTGGCACTGCTGTTGCTCCTCCACCGGGAACCTACTCAGACACCTGTCGTATTCCTTCTGGCATTTACCCTGACATTTGACGCATGGGTCGGGCGGCTGAACAGCTCTGACCGTGCGGCTGATGGAAAGTGAAGAGAATGTGAACGCCAACACGAAGAAAACCAATACCGCGCAGAGAACGAATAACCTTCTCATGGTAGATTCCTTCCGCTTTAGATTGTGGCGAGGACCAGTCGAGATTGCACGTTCCTATAACATATTCCGCTGAAAGTCAATCACAACCTGCGTCCAAGTTTGATCGAGGCCGCGCCTGACAACTCGTTCAACCGGAGCGCAAGTTAGCACAGTTCTTATCGTCAACTCAGATGGTTTCGGTGTCGCGTGCGCGCCCGGTTCGTTCGAGCGTTCGATTGCTTAAGGGCCAGGCCAAACCGGGTTAGCGAAGACCTGAAGAGATTAAAGGAGCCCCCGGACTATGAAAGAGGTTGTTCGAAGTAAGCGTCTCGGCCCGAGAATGCTCTTCGCCGTCTTTGCCTTATCCACGCTGTTCGCCCACCACGCTCACGCGCAGGACAACAGCTCGGCTCCCGCACAGTGCGGCGACAAGCAGCTCTCATTGAGAAACTATGGTGAAACGATCGGCATGGGGCCGATGCGCTCTATAGAATTTATCTTCACCAACGTTTCGTCATCGCCGTGCACCCTGAGCGGCCATCCTAGTTTCGAGTTTTTGAATAGAGCGGGGCGGCCCGTGCGGGCCAGTCTGGCCACTGACGGCATAGGCTGGCTGGGCGTCGATAAAGGCCCCCCTAAATTGGTGACGCTTGCGCCGGGCAAAACGGCCAGGTTCTTTGTTGATTATCTTGCCAGATATGACGAAGACAGGGAGAAGCCATGTCCGAGCTATCGCAGGCTCAGGGTCACGGCCCCCGGCACAAAGCGCGTGTTCGTCCAGAGGTTTCGAATTTATGCCATTGAGGTCTGCTCCGGGTTGGAGGTTTCGCCGGTGGTCGAACCCTCCGGCTATGATTAGTGTTTACGGAAAGCGGGACAAACTGCCGGATGCTACCAGCCGGAACAAATCCCTTCCTTCGGTGTCTAAGGTTCTAATTCGTTAAGTTTCTAATTCGTCGCTGATAAGGAGGATTAGATGAAAGTACTGACAAGCTCTTTGTTCCGGCTCCTGATGCTTACGGTCCTCGCCCTCTGCTTCTGCTTTCCCGCGCATGGCAACCCGCCGGCGGCGATTGATTCCGCGCCGGAGTTCCTGTCCATTAGCGGCCAGAGTGCCTTAAGTATCCCCTTCGAGATTTCCGGGAAGGGGCACATCTTCCTGCGCGTGAGCATTAACCGCTCCGAGCCTCTCTGGTTCGGGCTTGATAGCGGGACGGAACAGACTCTCATCAGTCAGCAGCAAGCAAAAGCACAAAATCTAAAGCTTCAGGGTGGGATGCAAGCGGCGGGCAGCGGAGAAGACACAGTTGACTTCGCCCTGGCGAGGAACGTTTCTTTCAGCCTGTCCGGCGTCAATCTTACCCTGGCAGAGGTAGGCGTGCTCCCGCTTGAATTCGCCTCGCCCGTTCCGGGCCAGGCCATCGGCGGGCTTCTGGGTTATGATTTCATCCGCCGTTTTGTCCTGGAAATCGACTATGCGGCCCGCGTCATAAAGCTCTATCGCCCGCGCGGCTATCGTTACCGTGGACGCGGTGAAATTATTCCGATCAGCATGCTGGACAATAATCCGTACATCCCTGTGAAGGTCGCGCTGCCCGGACTAAAACCCATCAGGGGTATGTTCATGATTGATAGCGGAGCGGACACGGACATAGAGTTTTACAGCCCGTTCGTGAAGAGGTACAAGCTCCTCAATTCCACACAGGAAACTATAGAAGCCTCTGCGTTAGGTATCGGAGGCACAAGCAAAATACGCATAGGCTATGCGACGAATGTCCAGATTGGGCGAGCCTTGATCGCCAATCCGGTGGTTCAATTCTCTCAAGCGACGAGGGGAGATGATACGAACGCTATAGGGGCGGGCATCATCGGCGGCAAACTTTTACGCCAATTCAAAACCGTCATCTTCGACCCCTCACGCCGTCGCATAATCTTAGAGCCCGCAGTTTAAAGTCACCCGGCTTGTGCCAGGACGACACTTCACAACTCATTAAACCAGAGCGCACTAGGGGGCATGACTTTCATGCCCCTATTCTCCAATCATGCCGGATGCTGTATGCTCGCGCCCTGATTAATTGGGGCGCTGGCTCGCCACCATATCTACGGCTTCAATAATTTCATCCTGTTAGGAGATGGAAAGATGGCAAGATTGAGGTTCGGCACCTACTCGCTCTTTCTGGCTGTCATCCTTTGGGGAACGCTGCTCGGCGGGATCGCCTATTCACACCTGGTTTACTTTCCCGCGTACCTGTCGGCCCTGCCCGACTCGGCGGTCGTCGTCAACGGGCCTTACGGCCTGCACGAGGCGATCTTCTGGTTGATTGTTCACCCGCTGTTGATTCTCACGCTCATCGTCACCCTCGTGCTGAATTGGAAATCCAGGTCGCGGCGCAAGCTGATATTGATAAGTTTCGCGCTCTATTTGCTGGTGCTCCTCGTTACTCGAATCTATTTTATCCCCGAATTGATAGCCTTCGAGCAAAGCCCCACGTCCACAGTCTCACCCTCGGAATGGATTGCGCGCGGGCAGCGCTGGCAGAGATTAAGTTGGACACGAGGCGCAATCATGTACGCCGGAATACTGCCGCTACTATTCGCGCTGACAAAGCCGGTCGGTGTCCCGGAAGAATCGACAACGGCAGCCACCGGCTAACAACTCATCTAGCCGGAGCAGAAAAACAGCACGGCTTTGATTCCTTCTTCCCATGTTGCCTGGGCATCTCCTCCCCCGTATGATGATTGTGACCGCTATTGATTCCGTTGATTACTGCATCCCGCGCCGGGGTGCTTGCAGAGGGTGAGCTGTGGACGAGGCTCTTGTAGAGAGATGAAGGAATTGAAGAACAAGGTCGGGATGGTGGCCGAGAAGGCCAGGCGTAAGCCGGAGCCCGTCGAGGTCGAGCGCAGCCTTGACCGGCTGAGCCATTTGCTGGATGGGCTTTTCCGTATCCCTGGCACAGCTTGGCGCTTCGGCCTGGACGCCATCGTCGGCCTCATCCCCGGAATCGGCGACACGGCCACGGCGCTGGCCTCTTTCTACATCCTGGCCGCAGGCGTGCGTTACCGCGTCCCGAAGGTCACGCTGCTGCGCATGGGAATCAACATCGGGATAGACTACCTGCTCGGAGCGGTTCCCATCATCGGCGACATCTTCGATTTCGTCTGGAAGTCCAACGAGATGAACATGAGCCTCATTCGCCAGCGCGCGACCGTTTCGGCCACGGAAGCGAAGGAGGGAAGAAAGAGCGACTGGATATTTGTCGGCATCATCATCCTCGTCCTGGTTGGCCTGTTGGTAGGCTCGCTCTTCCTGACGGTCTACATCCTGCAACTCATCGGCAGGGCTTTAGGACTCTGGAATTAACCGGGCCGTCACGGCGCTGGAAGGGAACAACTCGCGGCGCGCGGCCTTCTTCGCGGGATGCTCCGACCGTCGTTTGTAGTAATCGCCGATATAATCCTTCATCCCGAACTGAAAGCGGCTCATCCCGTAACTCTTCGCCTCCTTCTTCGCCTGCTCGGACGTCCAGCCGTCGTGAGAGATTCTGTAGACGGCTATGATCGTGCCCGTGCGGTCTTCGCCGTGATGGCAGTGGACGAAGACGGGCCAGTTCTGCGGGTCGTTGATGAGATCGAGAACTTTCTCGACCTGCTCATCCGAAGGGCGTCCGAAGCCCGGCAGCGGGACGTTGAAATACTGCAACCCGGCGGCTCGCGCCTCCGCCTCTTCAAGGCGTGCGTTCTCGTCTTCGCCGCGCAGGTTGATGACGGTTTTTATTTTCAGGGCGGTGAGTTTTTCGACCCAGCCTTTTTGAGGCTGTGCCCCGCGGTAGAGGTGTTCGTTGACCTGGTGAAAATTGGGGATGGCCTCTTCCTGCCCGGACGCGCGCGGCGCGAAGCCTGATGCTGCCGCCCCCCAGAGCAGCGCGAAGACGATTGCGAGAATGCCTGGCCCCCGGACGATTCCGTCTTTCATCACTCAGATTCCCTTCGAGCTGGCGGCAGCGCTTGATTATTAGTGGTGGGGGAATTTTTGTCTGGCGTTGTCGCTAGCCTTGAGCCGCGGGCGACCCTTGAGCGACGGCGGCAGAGGCCGCCAGTGTTCTCTCCAGCGCGGAGGCGAGCATGTCCAGCCCGCGCTCGCCCGCCGCGAAGCTCTTGAGCTTGCCCTGCGCGTCGAACAGGTAATAGGCGGGGACGTACCCGTGCTCGTTATGAAAAGCGTCGCGCAGCTTATGCTCGTTGTCTACCGCGCAAGGTTCCGTGATGTTGTACTTGCTGATGGCCTCACGGACCAGCTCGACGTCCGTGTCCGCCTCGTAGCGCGGCATGTGAATGGCTATCACTCGGAGGCCCTCTTCGCGCCTGCCATCGCGCCACTCGTTGACGCGCGGCAGGTTCTCTTTGCAGGTTCCGCAACTGATTGACCAGAAGTGTACGAGCACCGGGTGCCCCCCGGCCTCGGCCTCCGCGTGCGCCTGCGTCTCGCCGAACCACTCGGTCGCCCCGTCTAGCTTCGGCATCTCCGTCCCGATTCTCATTGGCATAGTCAGTTTCCAGTTTTCAGTTTCCGGTTTTCAGTTAAAGAGATGTGTCTTTGCTTAGAACTGAAAACCGGAAACTGAAAACCGCCTTTCACGCGTTGATCGTCTCCTGGCCGGGCTTCCACTCGGCCTGGCACAGGCCGCCGGTCTGAAGCGCCTGGATGACGCGCAGGGTCTCTTCCGCCGAGCGGCCGATGTTGAGGTCGTGAATCACCTTGTAGCGCAGGATGCCCTCCGGGTCAATCACGAAGAGACCGCGAAGCGCAATGCCTTTGTCCTCGATCAGCACGCCGTAGTCGCGCGCCACCTGCTTGGTCGAGTCAGCCGCCAGCGGGTACTTGAGGTCGGCCACGCCGCCCTTGTCGCGCGGGGTCTGAATCCAGGCCCGGTGCGAGAAGACCGAATCGGTCGAGACGCCTATGATCTCCGCGCCGATGCCCTGGAAGTCCTCGTAGCGGTCGCTGAAAGTGGTCAACTCCGTCGGGCAGACGAAAGT
>DATEMM010000392.1:0-2182 GCA_035275605.1 Pyrinomonadaceae bacterium | reverse complement strand
CCTCGATTTTCCGGTCAGGGGCGCGCCGCTCATTTTTCAGCTTTGCACTGTTATGGATGATGAATGCGCTCGACTTTGGCTTTACAGGAGCCGACGAGACTGCATCGGAGGAGGAAGAGAGATGACGACTAAAAATTATCGCCGCACGCAAGGCTTCGTGATGTGGCTTGTGGCTCTTGTGCTATTCGCGTCACCTGTTTTAGCGCAGACCAGAATCAGTTATCACAGCAATAAGTATTCTGCCGCGGACGATGTCCAGGTCGGCCGTCAGGCGGCGGCCGAGGCCGAGCGGCAGTTGCCCATCATGCGCGACCAGGAGGTTCAGTATTACATCGAGCGCGTCGGGCAGAGGCTCGTCAACGCCATCCCGTCGGAGTTTCAGCATCCTGAATTTAGATACTACTTCAAGGTGGTCAACGCGCGGGACATCAACGCCTTCGCGTTGCCGGGCGGCCCCATGTACGTCAACCGCGGGATGATCGAAGCCGCGCGCACCGAAGGCGAGATGGCCGGTGTGATGGCGCACGAGCTGAGCCACGTCGCGCTCCGTCACGGCACGGCGCAGGCCACCAAGGCACAGAAGTATTCGATTCTAGCGGGCGTGGCCGGCATCGCCGGCGCGATTCTCGGCGGCCCCGCCGTCGGCCAGATCGGCCAGGCGGCGGTCGGCACCTACTTCCTGAAATTCAGCCGCGAGTACGAGACCGAAGCCGACATCCTGGGTGCACAGATTATGGCGCGCGCCGGATACGACCCGCGCGATTTGGCGAACATGTTCAGGACCATTCAGCAGCAGGGCGGGAGCGGCGGCCCGGAATTTTTGAGCAGCCACCCCAACCCGAGCAATCGCTACGAGCGCATCAACCAGGAAGCGGCGATGCTGAGAATCGAAAACCCCGTTCGCAACACGGAGGAGTTCGCCAGCATCCAGAGATACCTGCGCGGGCAAGGGCGCGCGCCGACGATGTCGGAAATCGCGCGCAGCGGCCAGCGCTACCCGACAGAGGGCGATAGCAGCAGCAATTACCCGTCCGGCAACATCGGCGGTCGTGTCAGCTATCCTTCGTCGCGCTACCGGACTTTCAACGGCGGCAACCTGTTCCAGGTGAGCTATCCCGACAACTGGCGCGACATCAGCGAGAGCCAGAGCTCGGTCTGGTTCGCGCCCGAAGGCGCATACGGGCAGGTTCAGGGGCAGGCCGTCTTCACGCACGGCGTCAACATCGGCGTCGCGCAATCGCAGGGCGGGAATCTGCGCCAGGCGACGGACTACTTCATCCAGTCTCTGGCACAGGGCAACGGGAACCTGCGCCAGCAGGGCAGCTACCAGCGCGGCACCATCAACGGGCGCAACGCGCTGGCCATCACCCTGAGTAACGTCAACGAGGCGACGGGTCGGCCCGAGACCATCACGATCTACACGACGCAACTGCGCAACGGCCAGTTGTTCTACATGGTCGCCGTCGCGCCGCAGAGCGATTACCGGAACTACCAGACGGCGTTCCGCAACGTGCTCGGCTCAATCCGGCTAAACGACTAACCGCGGCGTCACACTCCGGCGCACGGGCTTTATGAATGAGAGAAGCGAAGGGCTTAAGCGATGAGCTGGCCTTTCGCTTCTTTTGCATTAGGGATAAGCTAGGGCTCGATGAAAGAACGGGCCACCGGACCGAAGCGTTTGTTAAAGTGGGGCCTGGTCGCGGCGGGCTGGACGCTCTTCGGGCTTTTCTTCGCGAGCGAGGTCATCTTCAGCCGCGCTTACGACGGGAGGCCGCTGAAGCTTGGCGAGACCGTGGCCGCCTGGCTGATCTGCGCCTACATCTGGCTCGGATTGACTCCGCTCGTTCTTGGTCTGGCGCGCCGCTTCCCCCTCGGCCGCCGTGGGTGGCACAAAAACGCGCTGATTCATCTCGCGGCGAGCGTCTGTGTCGCGCTTTTTCAACTGACAATCTACGTCCTGGTGGCCTCACGGGCCAGCCTGGACATCGGGCGACGACCTTTCCTTGAAGCCTTTCGCGGCATCCTCGTCAGCGACTTTCACTTCGACCTCCTGACCTACTGGGCGATCATCGGCCTCAGTCATGCGCTCGATTATTACCGCAAGTATCGCGAGCGCGAGCTGCGCACGGCGCAGCTCGAAGCGAAGCTGGCACAGGCGCGGCTCGACGCGCTCCGGATGCAG
>DATEMM010000391.1:0-2614 GCA_035275605.1 Pyrinomonadaceae bacterium | reverse complement strand
CCTCGTCCGTCAGGCGGACTTCGAGGCCGCGCTTGGCGAGCGTCCGGTTCATCTGCTCGATCTGCAACTGGACGACCTCCAAAAGCTCGTCGTCCAGGAGCTGGTCGAAGATGATGATCTCGTCCAGGCGGTTGATGAACTCTGGGTTGAAGGTCTGGCGGACGGCCGACATGACCATCTCTTCCAGCTTCTCGCGCGACGAATCCGTGTTCGCCTGAAAACCGAGCGTCCCCTTCTTCTGGATGAAGCGCGCGCCGATGTTCGAGGTCATGATGATGATGGCGTTTTTGAAGTCAACGGTGTTGCCGAGCGCATCCGTCAGGATGCCGTCCTCGAAGACTTGCAGCAGCACGTTGAAGATGTCCGGGTGCGCCTTTTCGATCTCGTCAAAGAGCAGGACCGAATATGGCGAGCGCTTGATGCGCTCTGTCAACTGTCCGCCCTCCTCGTGGCCCACATAGCCGGGGGGCGAGCCAATCAACTTCGAGACCGAATGCTTCTCCATGAATTCCGACATGTCGAAGCGGATCATCGAGCGCTCCGAGCCAAAGAGGAATTCCGCCAGAGAGCGTGCGACCTCCGTTTTGCCAACACCCGTTGGCCCGAGGAAGAGAAAGGAGCCGACGGGCCGCTGCGGGTTCTTGAGCCCCGCGCGTGAGCGGCGGATGGCGCGCGCCAGGGCCGAGATGGCCGGGCGCTGTGAAACGACTCGCAGGTGCAGCTCGGCTTCGATGCGCAGGAGCTTCTGCGTCTCCTCTTCTTTAAGCGACGTGATGGGGATGCCGGTCCAGCGCGCGATCACTTCCTCTATGTCGTCTTTCGTCACCTCAGCCGAAGTGAGCGTGTCCTCGTCGGCGGCCTGCATGTGTAGGTTGCCGAGCGGCTTGTCCCCGGCGTAGGAGGTGTGCGGCAACTCGACGAAAGGAGAGTTCCATTCTTCGATGTTGCCCTGCTCGCGGCGGACCCGGAGCTTGACGCGCGCGCCCGCCTCGTCCAAAACGTCTATGGCCTTGTCGGGCAGGAAGCGATCAGGGATGTAGCGGCTAGACTGGTAGACGGCAGCCTCAAGGGCGTCGTCCGTGTAGCGCACCTGATGAAAAGTCTCATAGCGCTCGCGCACGCCGTCCAGAATCTGCACGGCCTCGGCCTCTGTCGGCGGCGGAACCTTGACGGCCTGGAAGCGGCGCTCCAGCGAGCGGTCTTTTTCGATGGACTTGCGAAACTCCGCGGGTGTGGTCGCGCCTATGCACTGGACCTCGCCGCGCGAAAGGGCAGGCTTCAAGATGTTGGCGGCGTCGAGTGAGCCTTCGGCGCTGCCCGCCCCGACCAGCGTGTGCAATTCGTCTATGAAGACAATGTAGTGCGGGTTCTCGATCAGCTCGCGCATGATCTGCTTGAGGCGCTCCTCAAACTGGCCGCGGTATTTCGTCCCGGCCACGATCAGGCTCAGGTCGAGCGAGAGAATCCGCTTGTTCTCCAGAAACGACGGCACTTCGCCGCGAACGATTCTCTGCGCGAGCCCTTCGACGATGGCGGTCTTGCCCACACCCGGCTCGCCTATCAGGACTGGGTTGTTCTTCGTGCGGCGACAGAGGATTTGGACGACGCGCTCGATTTCGGCCTCGCGCCCGACCAGGGGGTCTAGCTTGTCGGAGGCGGCGTCATCGGTCAGGTCGCGCGAGAACTCGACGAGGTGCGGCGTATCTTTCTTGGCGGAGGCGCGCGCGTCCGCGCCCGTCTGACGCGCAATCTCGTCGCGCACGGCGTTTAAGCGCAGACCGCGCTCGTAGAGAATCTCGGCAGCCATCGAACGGTCTTCGCGAAGGAGCCCCAGCAGCAGGTGTTCCGTCCCGATGTGACGGTGCTGTAGACGGTCGGACTCCTCGTGCGCGTAAGCCAGGACGCGCTTGGTCTCCGGCGCGAGGGGCAACTCAACCGAGGTCGAGATTTTTTCTCTGAGGAGCGTGCGTCCTTCGATCTCTTTGCGGACCGCTTCGATGTTGACCTGCGCGCGCGGGAAGAACCTGCCCGTCAGGGTCTTGTCTTCTCGCATCAGGCCCAAGAGAAGGTGCTCTGGCTCGATGGCCGGCGCGCCGAACTGGCTGGCTTCGTAGCGCGCAAAGAAGATGACACGCCGCGCTTTCTCCGTATAGCGTTCGAACATATGGACCGTTTCCGCCGAATGACTCTGGTAAATAATTGCCTGGGCTGGGAGCGAAGGGAGACCCGCGCCGCACCGCACCGGCATTATAACCTAAAAGTATCTAGTTGGGACAATAAGGTTAAAAGGAGGTGAAATATGATGGGGTTCTGCTTTTTGACTCTGACGTCAGGTGCCGGTGGCCCTTCCCCGAAAGCTGCCGGAAGGTGTTGCCGTGTTTCGGCCCTCCGTTTACCCTCGTTTACGTCTTCTCTTCAATCCAGTTTCGGCACATGATAATTACCAGGAGCGCCAGATGAATTGGCCCTTCTTGTTAATATAGCCGTAATCTTTCTCCCGGCCTGAATAGAAGTCCACCCTTGCAACACCGCCAAGGAATGGGCCGACCGTGTGACTCCTGGGCTCAATCACCATCCTTGACTCACAACACTTCCCCGGTACCGAAACGCTATA
>DATEMM010000390.1:0-13719 GCA_035275605.1 Pyrinomonadaceae bacterium | reverse complement strand
AACTCGCCCGAGACGGCCGCCTACACGAAGGGCCGCCATCTCTTCGGTCTCAACCAGACGCGCGACGAAATCCGGCGGCGCAAGTTCGCGATTCTCGTTGAGGGTTATCTGGACTTAATCGTCCCCTACCAGCACGGCGTGCGCAACATGGTGGCCTCTTTGGGGACTGCTCTAACGCCCGAGCAGGCGAAACTGTTAGTGAGGTTTGCGCGCAAGGTGGTTGTCAATTATGATGGAGACAGTGCGGGTGTGAAGGCGGCGAAACGCGCCATTGAGACGCTCCTGGCGGAAGATTTTGAGACGAAAGTACTGGTTCTGCCGGACAATGCCGACCCCGACGAGTTCATCCGAACCCACGGCGTTGAAGCGTATCACGAGCGGCGAGGCAAGGCGCTCCCACACATACAATTCGTGCTCGACGAGGCGGTACGGGATCGCAACCTGTTCCGTCCGGCCGACAAGGCCGCGGCGGTGGAGGAGGCGCTCCCGTTTGTTCGCGCTGTCCGCAACGGCATACAGAAGCGCGAATACTTTGACATGGCCATGGACGCCCTGCGCGTGGAGGAGCCTGCGCTCAGGCGCGAGTTGTGGCAGACGGTCAGGGGCGGCCCACAGACTGCCGCCGCCGCGCCGGACGTGCGGCAAAGGATAGCCCGCGCGGCGGGCTCACAGCCCACTATCGCCGAGCAAAGACTGCTTGAGATGCTCGTCCACGATGAGGATTTGCGCCGCACCATCTTGCCGCACATGGAGGCGCCCGATTACGAGGATTTGCCGACCGCTCCTATTTTTCGCGCCTTGATCGAGCTTGAAAAGGAAGGCGCGCCGGTCGATTTTGGCACACTCGGCGCGAAGACAGCGGACGACCCCTTGGCGGCGGACCTCGTCCCGCTGCTTTTGATGAGCGAGCCGCAGCGCGCCGAGGGCGAAGCGGTTGACGACCTGCTGGCGAGCGCCGAGAGCTGCCTGAACGCCCTGCGCCTGATGATGATTGACCGGCGCATCAACGAGCTCGGCATAGAGATTACGGCCGCCGAGCGCTCGGGCGACGCCGAGCGCCGGGACAAGCTGGCCTTAGAGCACCTGGAATGGTCACGGCGGAAAAGACAGATGAAATTTTAGATTTTTGATTTTTGATTTGCGATTGGATAAGGACAAGAACTTTATTTAAAAAAGTCTTTAGTCCGCTTCCAATCAAAAATCTAAAATCGCAAATCAAAAATTCTAACCATGAGCATGGAAGAGAAAGACCGCGACGACGTGATGCAGCGCCTGCTGGAGCTGGGCGGCGACAAAAAGTATCTCACCTTTGACGACCTCAACCGTGAGCTGCCGGACAACGTCGTCTCACCCGATGACATAGAGGATGTTCTGCAAAAGCTCGAAGGCTCGAACATCGCTGTCGCCGATTCAGACGAGCGCCTGATAGAACAGGCGGCGGCCATCGCCACCGACGACGAAGACGACGACACGATTGACGAGGACATAGAATTAGACCTTTCAGCGGGCGCGCTCGAAAAGACCAACGACCCTGTGCGCCTGTACCTGCGAGAGATGGGGGTGGTGCCGCTCCTCACACGCGAGGGCGAGGTCGCTATCGCCAAAAGAATCGAGCGCGGGCAGATCAAAACGCAGAAAGCGATTGCCCGCTCGCCCATCGCCGTCGAAGAGCTTTTGAAGATGGGCGACGAGCTCGAAACTGAAAAGGTCAGCATCCGCGACATCGTCACCTTCTCCGAGCAGGCCGAGCTGACCGGCGACGAAGACAAGGCCGACGAGTATCTTAAGTGGACAATCGAGGGAATCCAGAACATACGCAAGCTCTACAGGGCCGGTCTCAAGGAGTGGGAGAAGCTGCGCGCAGAGCAGAAGGTGACGCGCGGCAAAAAATCTAAGAAGCTCCTGCGCCTCAAGCGCAAGGTCGCGCGGCTCCGGCTCGAAATCGCGCAGGAGATTGGACGGCTCAACCTGACCGAGCGAGCCCGCCAGCGCCTTATCAACTCGATCCGCGCCGTCCAGAAAACGATTCGCTCGGCGGAGCGCGAGATAGACACCTACACCGAGAAGCTGTCGAAGCGCCGCATCAAGGCCGAGGACGAGAAGGAATTCAAGCGCCGAATCAGCGCCGCCAAAAAGCAGTTGCAGCAGATCGAGGCCACCTACAACGTGGCCCCGGTCGAAATCAAACGCTCTTTCCAATCAATCATCACGGGCGAGCATCAGACGGGCCAGGCCAAGCGCGAGCTGGTCGAGGCCAACCTGCGTCTCGTCGTCTCCATCGCCAAGAAGTATACGAACCGCGGTTTGCAATTCCTGGATTTAATTCAGGAAGGCAACATCGGGTTGATGAAAGCTGTGGACAAGTTCGAGTGGAGGCGCGGCTACAAGTTCTCGACCTACGCTACGTGGTGGATTCGGCAGGCCATTACGCGGGCGATTGCTGATCAGGCGAGGACTATTCGCATCCCCGTCCACATGATCGAGACTATCAATAAACTGATACGCACTTCGCGCTCGCTGGTGCAGGAATTGGGGCGTGAGCCGACGAGCGAAGAGATCGCGCGGAAGATGGACATCCCTGTCTCGAAGGTCCGCAAGGTTTTGAAGATCGCGCAGGAGCCTATCTCGCTGGAGACGCCGATAGGTGAAGAGGAGGATTCGCACCTCGGCGACTTCATCGAAGACAAGTCCATCCTGAATCCTGCGGACGCCGTCGTCGCCTCGAACCTGCGGGAGATTACGGACGAGGTGCTGGCGACGCTGACGCCGCGCGAGGAGAAGGTCATCAAGATGCGTTTCGGGCTCGGCACTTCAGGCTCCGAGCACACCCTGGAAGAGGTGGGCCAGCACTTCGCCGTCACGCGCGAGCGCATACGCCAGATCGAAGCCAAGGCTCTCAGAAAGCTGCGCCACCCGTCGCGCTCTCGCAAGCTGAAAGCGTTTCTTGAGAGCACGCAGCGCTAGCTCACACGGCCGCGCGCTCTAACTGTTGGCGTGCGGCTTCCACCTGCGCTACACTCCAAGACGCCACCCCTGACGCCTGATCTCGTCAGTAATCATTTAGACAGAGAGAGGCAGCAAGGCTATGACCCCGGAAGATAGAATTTTGCGCTTAGAGAATGCGTTCTCTACCTTGGTAGAGTTAGCCAAGACGCAAAGCGAGCGCATAGACCATCACGACCGTCGCAGCGAAGAGTATGAGCGTCGCACGGAAGAATTTAACCGTAGCACCGAAGAATTTAACCGCCGCATCGAAGAAATAGCCGAAATCCAGAGGCAGACAGAGGCGCGTCTATCTGTCATCACCACAATCGTAGATGAACTAGGGCGTGGTCAGACAGAGATTGAGAAAGCTCAGGCAGCGATGGAGACGGCTCTGGCACAGATTGTGGAGGCTCATGCAGCGACGGCGAAGGCTCAAACAGAAACTGCGGAGGCTCATGCGCGGACCGAGAAGGTTCTGGCTCGTCTGGCTGAAAGATTCGACCAGTACACCAGCACGCGGCCCTAGGGTTTGAGTGGGATTGGATAATTCCCGGCTGCGCAATATTTGAGTTTTGGCCCTGGATTTCAGGCGACTAATGCGCGGCGCGAGGCATCTAACCGCCCTGCTTTCGTTTTCATGAAAATTACTGAGATTTACAAGCAAAAACTGGCCGCCGAAGAGGGCTGGGTTCTGAAGCGCGGCGCGCAGTTGCGCCTCGCCCTCTGCTACCCGAACGTCTACGAGATAGGGATGGCCAACCTAGGCTTCCAGGCGATGTACGAGCTGTTCAACCGCATCCCGGAAGTCTCCTGCGAGCGCGTCTTTCTGCCCGATGAGCGCGAGGCGCGCGAGTACGAACGCTCCCGCCAGCCTCTGCTCTCCCTGGAGTCTCAGACGCCCGTCCGCAATTTCGACGTCGTCGCCTTCTCCATCTCGTTCGAGACTGACTATCTGAACATGGCGCGCATGCTGCGCCTCAGCGGAGTGCCCGTCTGGTCTAAAGACCGAACGCATCATGACCCGCTCGTAGTGATGGGCGGCGCTGCTTCCTTCCTCAATCCTGAGCCGATCGCAGACTTCACGGACGTCATTGGTGTCGGCGAGGGCGAGATTCTCGGCCCACAGCTCGTCGATGCCATCTTCGAGCAGGAGACGAAGGAAGAAATCCTGCTTCATCTTGCGCGCATGGGGCGCGGCTTCTACGTGCCGTCGTTCTACGACGTGACGTACAACGAAGACGGGACGGTGAGAGCTTACACCCCTACGCACGAGGGCGTGCCCGCGAGGGTCGGGCGTGCGGTGTCGGCGGAGAACCCTAAGGAGGGGAGCCTCAGGCGCGCCATGCGCCGCGGCGAGACGCAGGTGGCCGAAGCTTTGCGCGGAGCGGAAGTCTTCGCGCCCTCGACTGTCATCTACGCGCCCGCGGCCGAGATGGGCGAGCGTTTTCTGGTGGAGATTTCGCGCGGCTGCTCGCAGGGTTGTCGCTTCTGCTGGGCCGGTTTTAACTACTGGCCGCCACGCGTCGTGCCCGCGCGTGACATCCTGACCAAAGCCAGGGAGTGGAGGGAGAAGACGGATAAGATCGGGCTGGTTTCGACGGCCGTCTGCGACCATCCGGAGATCAGCGAAATTCTACAGGGCCTGCGCGCGATGGATTACAGGATCAGCGTCTCCAGCCTCCGGCTCGACCAGATATCGGACGAGTTGCTGGACGCGCTCGTCGAATCACGCGACCAGCAGATAGCCGTCGCGCCCGAGACCGGCTCGGACCGCCTGCGCAAGGTCATCAACAAGAATCTGACGAACGACGAGATCGTGGACATCTGCGGCGCAGTCTTCGACCGCGGGATGCTGACCGTCAAACTTTACCTGATGGTCGGGCTGCCGACCGAGACCGATGAAGACCTGGAAGAGATGATCACACTCGTCGAGCGCATCAAGAACAGGATGCTTGAGGCAGGGCGTCGCTTCGGGCGCGCAGGCAAGATTATTCCTTCGCTCAACGGATTTGTGCCAAAGCCGAACACGCCCTTGCAGTGGGACGCCATCTGCGACGAGAAGGAGTTGAAGCGCAGGCTCAAGTGGGCCTCCAAGAATCTGGCACGGATACCGAACGTCGAAGTGCGCGCCATGTCCGCGCGCATAGCGCACGAGCAGGCGCTCTTTTCCTCCGGCGACCGCCGCGTCGGTCCCGTCATAGAAGCCGCCGCGCGACTCCGCGGCGACCTCAACGCCGCGCTGAGGGAAACTAACGTTGATGCTGCCTTTCACACGAGCCGCGACCGCGGTTACGACGAGCTGTTAGCCTGGGAGATAGTTGACGCAGGGTTGTCGCGTGACTTCTTGCAGCAGGAGCACGAGCGCGCCCACGAAGCTCGATCGACGGCCCCGTGCCCGTCGGTCGATCAGTGCACGCGCTGTGGGGTGTGCCCGACGACTTGGCTGGCCAGCGCCCCGGCCGGATTGGTTCAGTTGCAGAGCGCATCCGTTCAACGCGCGCTGGCCCTCGCTGCCGGGTAGTTAGCCTTGTTTATTAGCAGCGGGGAAACTTGTGGCCCTCTCCTGGAAGACTCTTCCGCGAGAGGGCTTCACTTTATGGCAAAGAGGTCCGTGCTCTTGACCGTGTGGTCGAAGTCGTAGTTGTAGTTCCAGATACCAGGGAGAAGGTTGACGGGGCGCGTGAACTTCACCGTCACTTCCAGCCGCCCTTCGCGGACGGCGGGGATGATCTGGGCGTCGGGCGGGACGCCGTAGTCCTTGGCGCTGGCCTGAAGCTGAGTCCTCACCCACTCTGTCCCCTGGCCCGTCACGGCGGCTTTGTCGGCGCTGTCCTGCATGAGCGATTTGTAGCGGGAGTAGTTGTAGGCCACCGGCACGTACTGGAATCCCATATAGGTAATCAGTGCGACGACGGCCAGGACAACTATGAACTTGAGCCTCGACGCGCCGCGTTCCTGATGTCTGGCCATAGGGGTCGAGCCAAACGATTCGTTCATCTGTCTTCTCCCTCACTCTCCGTTCGATGAAATACTCTGCAAGCCCGCGCGGAGTGAGGCGCGCAAAAGTCTCTGATTGATCTCTCCGCCATCAACGATTCGTGCCCGCCCCACCCGCTCGATGAGCACCCACTTGAGATGCCCGCCGACGGATTTTTTGTCGCGCGCGAGGTGTGCCAGGATAGTCTCTTCACTCAAATCGTCGGCGCGCGGGAGGCGTCCGCAGAGGCGGATGCCCTCGCGCAGTAATTTTAACTCCGAACGGGCGAGCAAACCTAGTCTTTCGGAAATTTCCCCGGCGACGAGCATTCCGTAGCCGACCGCTTCGCCGTGCCGGAAGCGGCGAAAGCCCGTGACGGCTTCGAGCGCGTGCGCCGTCGTGTGGCCGAAATTGAGGACGCGGCGCGAGCGGCCGTCAGTGCGCCTGACCTCTTCGCGCTCGTCGCCAGCGACGATTGACGCCTTGAAAGCGACCTGCGCCGCGATGAGTCGTTCGAGTCTCGCGCCCCCAAGCGTGGCACCCTCTTTTGAAAGCTCGCGCAGAAAATCGCAGGTCTCGTCGAAAAGAGGCCGCCCGCCGATTGCGCCCTGCTTGACGCTTTCGCACCACCCGGCGGTCAGCTCGCGCGGCGGGAGCGTCGCGAGCGTATCCGTGTCAATCAAGACCGCCCGCGGATGATGAAAGGCTCCGATTAGATTCTTTCCCGCTACTGTGTTGACGGCCACCTTCCCGCCGACGGAGGCGTCCACCTGTGCCAGCAGAGTCGTCGGGACTTGCAGAAAGGGCAGCCCGCGCAAATAGACAGAGGCCGCGAACCCCGCCAGGTCGCCCACCACGCCGCCGCCAAGCGCCACCACGGCGTCGCTCCTCTCCAATCCAACCTTCGCGAAAAAGGCCAGAGCGCGCTCGGCCGTCCTGAGAGTTTTGTAGCGCTCTCCGTCGCCCATCAACCAGTGGGAAAGGTGGAAGCCCGCGTCGCTGAGGCTCCGCACGGCCCGCTCGCCGTAGAGGTCGAAGACTTTTCGGTTGGAGATTAGCGCGACGCTGCGCGCGTGCTTTGATAGTGTGCGGCGCGCCGCGTCGCCCAGGCCGCCGAGCGTCCCGGCACCAATGCCGACCTCGTACTCTACCTTCCGCGCCAGGGCGCGGACGCGCACACGCCGCACGTCTTTCTCAGTCCTCTTTCATCGCCGCGATGAGACTGTCGGCCAGAAGCTCGAAGCTGATTTCGCCGAAGCCCAGCAGGCCGGCGAGTTCTTCGACAGTATAGCGTGAGGACGTGTTCCAGAGGTCAATCAATTCGTCGCCGGCCTTGCGCGACGCCCACCAGCGGCGGCCGTGGCGCGTTCTTAAGTGCTCGCGGAACGTCACCTCGAAGGCCCATGCGCGCAGGTAAGCCGCGGAGTAAAAGCCATCGTCAACGTCCAGCAGATAGAACGCGGGGCTGCGGCGAAAGCGCGTCGCCTGCGAGACAGAGTCCGAATAACTCTCGGCCAGACGCTCGGAGCGAACATCCGCGCCGGAGTGCAATTCGAGCTCATAACTCAGCGAGGCGCAGCGGCGGCGAATGTTGGCACAGGTCAGAATCGCCAGGTCGCGCGCGACCTCGCGCGCCTGGCTCTCGCCCAGGCCGTTGCGGTATTCGAGGAGCCACTGCGTGTCCTGGAAAAGGTGGCTGAGGAGGAAGGCATGGCCCTCAGTCGTGGCGTGGTCTGGGACGTAGAGGAATTCGGGGTGGCGCGTGACCAGGTCGCGCGACGACCAGCCGAAATGCTGCGCGTGCCCGGCCTCGTGAAAGAGCACCGTGTAGTCGTAAGAGCCACCGACGGGCGCGATCAGGAGGCGCACGTCGTCCGGCGGGTTGATGCGAAAGCAGGCCGCGCGCGGGTTCTTGAAGGGGCGGGACTCCGCGTCGATGTGTATGTTCTGCTGCCGCTCGACGTCAATCCCCAGCCCGCGCATGGCGGCACTGTAAGTCGCGATTAAATCCGGTGCCGGGAGAAACGGATCATGCCGCGGCATACGCTGAAAGAAGAGGTAATCGGCGTGTCCCAGCTCGTCGAAGGGAGCGCCTGGGAGGTCGCGCGCCGCCGCCCGCGCCAGCGCCGACACGTAGGCTGCTTCCGTCCTCTCCAGAAAATGGTTGGCCGCTGCCTTGAGCCGCTCGAAATCGACGCCCGTGATGTCCGTGAAAAGCGCGCGGTAGGAATCGAAGCCGAGCGAGTGTGCCGATTCGTGAAAAGACTCCAGGCGCGCGGCGCGCAAATCGTTGCAGGGGAGGTGGGCGTCAACCCAGCGCGCAGACAGTTCGCGGCGGCGCTGCGCGCTTCGTTCGTTCGAGATGATTTTGGGAACGTTATTGACGGGAACGTGCTCGCCATCCCACTCGACGCGCGCGGAGGATTCGCAGACGGCGAGTTCGTCGGTCAACTCCCTGGCGTGCGTCTCCAGGTAGCCGATCCGCGCTGAGCCGCACAGCAGGCGCAGCCCTTCGCGTTCGGTCTCCCTGTGCGCGGGGGTCGCGTCAACGCCCTGCTGTAGAGCATCTATCGCGTCGCGCGCGAAGAGGTCGCCGTAGCGTTCGTAAACGGGTTCGAGGCGGAGTTCTTTTTCGAAACCGGCCCGGAGCTGGTAGTGCGCAAGCTCGAAGGCAGCGGAGTAGGCGGCAAAATCTCTACGATAGTCGCTAATATTCACGGCGCGTGAGGTCAGCTTTCCTTAACCAATTCCGGGTCCAAGTGTCTGGGTAACAAAAGCGGCCGGGGCGGATTGTAGCACGATTGTGGGTAGGAATTACGCGTAAAGAATGGTCGGAGGCCCATAAAAAGCGAACAGGCGCGGCAACGTGGGAGTGTACCGCGCCCGTTCATATTCGTGGTTACTGTCCTCACCCCAGCAACCACTTGAGACGGAGGATCCACCAACCGTCTCTCTTGCCCCGCAATATACACCGCAACGACTGTGCCATGCAAGAGGTAAATCCCTGAGCCCTCGCGGGCCTTAATTTTGCAGAGCTTTTATCACACTCGGGCGCGCGAACGGCTCTGGGCCAATGTGTAAATAGAGTCGGAGAGTGTAAGACTTACACCGCTAATCGCGTAGATTTTTCCTTACCCGAGCGCGGCTTTAATGACCGCGGCCAGGTCGTTCGCGTATCGTTCGATCAACTCCTGCCTCTCGCCTTCGATCATGACCCGCGCCAACGGCTCCGTGCCGGAATAGCGGAGCAGCAGGCGGCCAGCCTCGCCCAGTTGCTCCTCCAACGCGCGCGCCGCACTGCTGATCTCCGGGACTTCCTCGAAAGGTCGCTTCTCGCGGACGCGGACGTTGACCAGCACCTGCGGGTAGCGCTCGAACCCGGCTGTCAACTCGTCCAGTTTCGCGCCGCGCTCGGTCATGGCGCGCAAAACGCACAGCGTCGTCAACATTCCGTCCCCCGCCAGACTCAGGCTCGGGAAGATGATGTGCCCGGACTGTTCGCCGCCGAGCGAAGCGCCCGTGCGCAGCAATTCCTCCAGCACATACTTGTCGCCAACATTCGTGCGCGCTAGACGCAGGCCCTTCGAGCGCAAGGCCCTCTCCAGGCCGATGTTGCTCATGACGGTGGCGACGACGAGCCCTCCTTCCAGCCCCCCGTGCGCGGCCAGGTGCTGTGCCATCACCCAGAGCGTGGCGTCGCCGTCAACGAATCTGCCCCGCGCGTCAACGAAGAGAGCGCGGTCGGCGTCGCCGTCAAACGCCACCCCTAAGTCCGCGCGCTCCTCCAGGACTCTTTGCTGTAAACCCTCTATGTGGAGCGAGCCGCAGTCGCGGTTGATGTTGCGCCCGTCAGGCCGGTCGTTGATGCTGACGACGCGCGCGCCGAGTCGCATCAGGAGCGCGGGCGCGAGCTCGGAGGAGGCACCGTTGGCACAATCGGAGACGATGCTCAAGCCCCGAAGCGAGAGTCCGCGGGCGACTTGCTCCGCCAGGTGGTCCAAATAGAGCTGGCGCAAGGCGACTGCCTGCGATGACGAGGACGCGTCTTCTGCGGCGTCTTCGTCCGGCTCAGTCTTCGACGCGAGGCCAGCCGTTTCCGCCTCTATGTCCGCTTCGATGAGGCGCTCGGTCGCGTCGTCCAGCTTGCGGCCCGAACGCGCGAAAATCTTGATGCCGTTGTCCTGATACGGATTATGCGAGGCGCTGATGACGACGCCCGCGTCCGCCCGCCGGTCGCGCGCGAGGAAGGCCACGCCGGGCGTCGTGATGACGCCAGCCGATTCCACCTGCGCGCCTGCTTCGCGCGCCCCCGCGCTGAACGCTCGTTCGATCCACGCCCCGGATTCGCGCGTGTCCCGCCCCGTTACTATTCGCGGCGCGGCGCGTCCTTCCGCCTCCTCGGTGAGCGCGCTTAGGCGGCGCGCCAGCGAGCGGCCGGCGACGCGCACCGTGGCCGCATCGAGCGGGAACCGCCCTGCCTCTCCGCGCATTCCGTCTGTGCCGAAAAGTCTAGCCATCTGTTCTTAGTTTTTGAGAGCGAATTAGAAGAACGATCTCCTGGTGAAGACCGCGGGATTAGTAGAGCGTAATTCGACGCGGCCCTGGAGCCCAGATGGCAGCTCAAGCCGCGGCGAAAGTGTGCCATCCGGGGCGACATCCAGAATGAGCTTGAGATTGTCCGGGCGCAGTTGATTAATCACGGACCGCTCGCCGTAGACGGTGACGCTCGCCGTCTCCGGCCGCACCTGCGTGCCGTCGGCGGCGCTGACCGAAACGCCCGCGAGACTCTTTTCGACGCGCTGCTCGCCAATCTCCACGTTGACGGTGACGACGCCTTCAATCAAATCCACCTTCTTGTCAGGAAGCTCTATGGCCGTCTGCGGCAGGCTAAAACTCTCCCTTCGCCCGTCCAGGGAGATGGCCTGAGTCGGGGCTTTTTGCAGGACGTTGACGTGACTGGCTGGCCCGCGCACCTTGACCTTGTCGGGGACGACGTTGAGGCCGCGCAATTCGTAGCCTTCCGGGACGCTGCCCGTGCGCTTCACTTCCACTTCCAACTCGCGCTCGACGCGCGGCTCCAGCCTGAGCAGCAGGTTGTTGGGCTGAATGTCGCCGTAGCGCACGCCGTCCGGCAGTCCCATCGTGACGCGCTCCTGCGTCAGTTGCAGGGTGTACTCGCCCGGCCTGAGGTCGCTCGCGTCCACGTTGGCGACGAGGTCGCGGACGTTGAGCGCGTCGAGGGCACGCTTGCTGCCCGTCAGCGTGATTTCGACTTCGGTGCGCGGCTCGTTGCTGATCTCCGTATCGCTCGGCAGGCGGAAATTAAGGGGGACGCGTGGCACGCGAATCGTGGTCGGCTTGCGCTGGCCCGTCACGCCGTACCAGAGCGCAAGCGAGATGACGAGCGCCAGCAATTTCAGGCCCCAATCTTCGACGAAGATGACGCGCAGCCAGCGCTGCGTCCAGTGCCGGGGCCGCGCCTGACGCTTAACTAATGCCTTATCCATTAGGAGTATTTGCGATTTTAGATTTGCGATTTTTGATTGGAAGCGGACTAAAGACTTTTTAAATTTAAGTTCTTGTCCTTCTCCAATCTAAAATCAAAAATCGCAAATCAAAAATTCTAAATTCATGTCGTTATCGCTTCTTCGGTTTCCGCTTCCACGGACTTCTCTTTTTCGCGGGCGGCGCGAGCTGCGGGCGCTTCGAGGGCGTGGAAGATCGCCGCGCGCAGCTTGGTCGCGTCCAGCCCGCGCCTGATCTGTCCGCCCTCGACGAAAGAGATGAGCCCGGTCTCTTCGGAGACGACGACCGCCACCGCGTCAGAATCCTCCGTGATGCCGATGGCGGCGCGATGGCGCGTGCCCAGGTCTTTCGAGAGACGCGGGTTCAGCGTGAGCGGCAGGAAGCAGGCGGCCGCAGCGATCCGGTGGCGGCGCACGACGACCGCGCCGTCGTGCAAGGGCGTCGTCGGGTTGAAGATCGTGACGAGCAGGTCGTAACTGAGTTCTGCTTCGAGCTTGACGCCGCCGTCCGTCACGTTCTTGAGGCCGACGCCGCGCTCTATGACGATGAGCGCGCCCGTCTTGGTCGAAGCGAGCGTGGTTGCGGCCAGGACGATCTCGTCGTAGACGCCTTCGCCGAACTGCCCGCGGTGCTTGCGCGTGAAAGGCATGCGGACGCTGTTACCGAAGGAGATGAGCGCCTGGCGGATCTCCGACTGGAAGAGGACGATGATGGCGACGCCGATGTAAATAAGCACGCCGCGAAGGATGAATTCGAGGGTCGCCAGGTCCTGGCTGACCGCCAGGCCGTAGAGCAGCAGGATGAACGCTAAGCCCGCCGCCATCGGCGCGGCGCGCGTGCCCCTGACCAGCTTCAGCACCGCGTACACGATCAGGAAGACCAGCGCGATGTCCGCGATGTTGCGCGGGTCGGCCAGCCGTCCCAGGTATTCGCTGTATGGCAGAAGCAGAAGCATCTTTCATTTTTGATTTTTGATTTTTGATTTTTGATTGGATAAGGACAGGAACTTAAATTATTAGTCTTTAGTCCCTTTCCAATCGCAAATCAAAAATCAAAAATTGAAAATCTCTTTTGGCCCAGGCAGCACTGTCTATGTTGATAGAGTCTCCTCCCGCCAGGAAACGGATACTCCGCATGGATTATGGGGGAAAAATTAAGAGAAGGCAAAGATTCGTAAATAGTAGTAGTGTCCTAATCTAAAATCAGAAGCCCATCAAATCCGCCCGAGAGCCCCAACGGGGCGATAATAAGATAGCCTGGGGCATCGCCCCAGGTAACATGCTGCACAATGAGATAAGCCCTGAAAGGGCGGAATATGTATTGCGCCCTTACAGGGCTTGATCCTTAAACTTGCATCTATTCCTGGGGCGTTGCCCCAGGCTTTCATATCTCGCCCCTTCGGGGCTTTCGGACAGCTTTCCTCAGATCATGTTATGTAATTCAATTTAGGACATGACCTAAATAGTAAATGGTCAATGGTGAATGGGCGCGGCTGCTATTCATCATTGACCATTTACTATTTCCCGGCTCTTTTCTTCCTCAGCCTTCCGCGCTGGAGGAAGCCGACGAGCTGGCCCGTGTGGTCTACGATGGCGACTGAGCCAACGCCGTTGCGCTGCATGATCTCGTCCGCGCGCTCCATCGTCGCCGTCGATTCCAGGAAGAGCGTCGGGTCAACGGGGCGCATCACGTCGCGCGCCAGCGTCGCGCGCCAGCGCTCTCTTGGCAGGGCTTTCAAATCTTCGAGCGTGAGGATGCCGTGAAGCTGGCGTCCACGCGCGACCGGGAAACTCGTCCGGCGGTGCAGCGGCAAAATCGAGTCCACGAAATGGCTGATGGTGACGTCCGGCTCGATAGCGACGGGCGCGCTCATGGCGTCCGCCACGGTCGTCTGCCGCAGGTTGCGCGCGTGCCGGACGACGCCCGCGGCCGCGTCGTAGAGGAAGAGCCCGACCAGCACGGACCACAAGCCCGAGAGCGTGCCCTGCCACTTCGGCGAGACCATCATGTAGATGCCCATGAGGATGAGCGTCACGGCGATGAAGATTCCGCACAGGCCCGCGATGCGCGTGGCCTCCGTGATGTTGCCGCGCCTCTTCCAGAGCACGGCGCGCAGCACGCGCCCGCCGTCGAGCGGGTAGCCGGGGAAAAGGTTGAAGACGGCGAGCAGCAGATTCCCGGCCCCCAGAAAGAAGAGGAGCGCGGCGGCCGTCCGGTAGCCCCCCACTAGG
>DATEMM010000389.1:0-2691 GCA_035275605.1 Pyrinomonadaceae bacterium | reverse complement strand
ACTTCCGCCCTGATCTCTTCGCCCGTCAGAGGTTTCGCGTCAACGGTCAGGCGGTCGTGATTGCGGCCCCAGCCGAAGAGGGCTATGACGACGACGAAGTTGCCGCCCCTCAATTCCGCTTCGAGCCACTCGCTGTCGAGCCCCGCGTAGTAGATATGCTGGTAAAAGCGCTCCTTGCTCTCTTCCCAGGAGGTGCCAGAGAAGACGTGCAGGTGTCGCGCCCAGAGCACACTCTGCGGGGCGAGCGTAGGCAGATCGTCGCCCTCTATCAGGTTCGGCGCGAAGACTGTCCCTAGAGCCTCCAACTGGCCCGCAGCTTGCGCCTCACGCGCCAGCTCTCTCAAACGCACTCCTACTGGCACAGCCTCGTCACGAACCACGTTCTGCTCGTCAATCACGTGCGTGGTGATGTCCGCCTCGACCACGCCCCAGCCGAAGGCCAGGAGCGAGACGACGAGCAGGGCTCGGCTCGTCAACTGCCTCCTCGCAAACGTGCGCGCCGTGCTCCACAGGAGCGCCCCCGTGAGCACGACACTGAACGCCGCGACGTAGTTGACGATGAAGACTTCGTAATGGATGGGCTGTAGCGAGCGGCCCGTGACGACCTGTTGGTTGAAGACCAGGAGCGGCACGAGGGCCGAGGCCGACGCCAGCAGCGTCCCATGCTCCTTTAGCCGCAGTCGCCCCCGCCACACGGCGTAAGCGAGAATGACAAGGACGGCCAGGCCGATCAGCGTGGGTGGGCGCAGGAGGTCCGGCCGCCGCGTGAAGGTGAGCAGTTGCACGGAGTCCATCGTCGTCGCCCGGTTCGCTAGCAGGACCGCATACGGGATGAGTGAGACGAGGCCGATTGTGCCGGTAACGGCGAGCGCCTTGAGATTGCTTGCCCACCCGTTAGGCTTTGCGACGAAGAGCAGGGCGGCGATGCAGACGAGCAGGGCGGCGGCAGTCGTCCAGAGATAAAAGTACGAGTAGACTAAAACGGCGAAGGAGAGGCCAGCGCCCGCTGCTTGAAGATAAGCGGCCCGCATCTTCTCTTCCCGCACGGCGCGCCAGACGAAAGCGCAGAAAAGAAAAAAGACGGGGAAAGGCAGCGCGGGCAGGTAGCGACGCAGAAACGGAAGGTACGGGTACGCAAAGCCGCGCCCCAGAAGCTGCACAATCGCCCCCTGCGCGCAAGCGAGCGTCCCCAGGCAAAGCACGAGCAGCGCCCCCGCGGCGGCTAACCTGTCATCTTTCGTTATCATGCAGAGCAGCCAGAAGAGAATGAGCGCCGTACTGAAGGCCGCGAGCGCGCCCACCAAATTCATCGCGTGGGACGCGTTGAGGTTGAGCAGGCGGGCCGGGAGCGCAATCGCGTAGGGCGGGACGAACTGTATGGAGAAGAGCGATTCGGACTGGGGCGCTTGCGCCGTGTCGTCACGCCCCGTGTAGGGGTCGTTGCGGCGCGGGCGATTATCAATCAGCGCTTGCAGGTAAGCCGCGTAAGCGACTTCGTCTATGTCGTTGTAAGCGTATGCGCCGTTCCAATCTCTCCCGCGTATAGCCCACAGGTTGAGCTGCGGGTAGAGGGCTAGGATCGTCATGGCAACTGCCGCCAGCACGCCCAGACGCCAGCGAAGCTTTGTCTGCTCAGTTTGCAACCGAAATCCTCAGAAGCGTCCGGGTCAGGTGTTCTCTGGAACGAAAGAGAGCGCGCGCCAATCCTAACTATTCGACGCCGCACTTGTAAACTATCGGCTTTTGGGCTTACAAATTAACCGAAAGGATTTTTACGCTTATGAGTCTCAAAGAACGAATCGTCAGCGACATGACCGCTGCCATGAAGGCGAAGGAGGCTGCGCGCCTCTCCACGCTCCGCATGGTCAAGGCTTCCGTCATGAACCGCGAGATAGAGAAAGGTCAGGAGCTGACCGACGAAGAGCTGACCAAGGCGCTCCAATCGCTGGTCAAGCAGAGGCGCGACTCCATAGAGCAGTACGAGAAGGCCGGGCGTCAGGAGCTGGCCGACAAGGAGCGGGCCGAGATCGAAGTGATAGAGGCTTATCTGCCGCAGGCCGCCTCGCGCGAAGAGATCGAGCAGGCGGTCACTGCTGCCATCAACGAAACCGGAGCCTCGTCCATGCGCGACATGGGAACGGTGATGAAGGCTGCGCAGGCCAGGCTCGCCGGGCGCAGCGCCGACGGGCGGACCTTGAGCGAGATCGTCAAGGCGAGGCTTGGCGGCCAGGGCTAAAGAGGGAGGGCTTAAGGGATGACGGATGAAGAGATACAACTGAAGGCGCAGAGCAGTTTGCAAGAGTACGACGACGCAGTCGATAACGTCGCCCCGAACTTCGCGGAGCTGGGGCAGAAGGCCATCAGCGCGCTCGACGAGTTCATTAAACACTGGGGCGATAAGTCTTATATGCAGCCGCGCCAACACATTGATGCAAGTGAGGGCGGCGATGCAGACCTGAAAAAATACGCAGAGAGGCTGATAAAATGGGCGAATGAAGAGAAGGAGAAAGTGCTGGCACAGCTCTCAAAGAGAGGTTCTAAATAAAGGATTTAGACCCCGAAGGGGTCATATATGAAAGCCAGGGGCAGAGCGAACCGTAGGTGAGTGCCGCCCCTGGATTAGCGTAATAGAATTGTTTTCGACCCTGAAGGGGTCGCATATTCAACATTGAGTATGCGACCCCTTCAGGG
>DATEMM010000388.1:0-2942 GCA_035275605.1 Pyrinomonadaceae bacterium | reverse complement strand
GTCAGGCACCGCAGCCGCAGCCGAAGACGTTTTCGACCCTGTCCCCGTCCAGGCGAAAGACCGTGCTCCAGGAGCCCTCGTAATACCCCCCGTGCAGGATGATCTCCATCCGGCCGTCGCCGTTGAGGTCGAGCACGGCGGCCACTATGTCCTGCGTCGGCGTCCACTGCTCGGAATTCCTGCGCGGGAAATAGCCTTCGCTGAGGATGATGTCCCGCACCCTCCCTCGAACTATCTTTCGCACGAAGACGAGCGAGTAATCTCCGGGCCTCGCGTGGACGGCCATCGGGCCGCCGTTGACGCTCAAGCCTTCGGCCAGGTGAGTCGCGCTCACTAGAGCCTCTTCGATTCCGTCGCCGTCCAAATCAACGCGCAGCACCTGCGTGACGTTGATTCTAGGATTGGCGAAGCCGTGCCGTCGTAAGATGCGCGCGACCGCCTGGCGGTAGGCAGGGTCCCTGGTGCTAATCATTCTGGGAACGCGCGGCAGGGCGTTCCAGTCGCCGCTGACCGCGATTCCGTCTTGAACGTCTGATGGAAACCTGACGTTCATCGTCCCGTTGCAGACCTCCTCGGCCGGCGCAGCGTTACTCCTCACCACACGCGCTCGCGCCGTCGTTAAGGTGTAGAGGCGGTAACGCTCGCCCCCTTTGAGCAGCGGCGCGAGCGCTTCGCCGCCGAGCCACTCGCGCCCGGCCACGCCCCCCACCAGGCAGCCTTCGTTCAGATCGACGACCGGGTGAGTCTCCTGGGCCGCGCCGCGCCGGGCGGACAATAGACAGCCTGCGAGCACTGCTAGCAGGGCGCAAACTATTTTCCTGAACGCGGACATTTCGGATTCTCTCCTCACAGAGTGGGCCGCGGGTGAATTGTAACTTTTGTCACCTACGGTCGAAGAAGAAAAAGAAGAACGCGGCCTGCTCGGTCCTGATGCCCCTGGCCGAGCCGATGCTATTCCCGCTGCGGTCGCGCACGTCGCCGCTGCTCGTGACGCGGCCAATCGAGTTGCCGGACTTATCCCGCACCTCGCCGTCCGATTTCACAGAGCCGACGCGGTTGCCGCTGCTGTCGCGTATCTCCCCGTCAGACTTGATGGAGCCTATAGTATTGCCGGAGCCGTTTCGCACGTCGCCGTCCGACTTAAAATATCCGATGGTGTTCCCGGACCTGTCCCTGATTTCGCCGTCGGCCTTGACGTAACCGATGGTGTTGCCGGACGAGTCTCTGAGCTCCCCGTCCTGCTGGGCGAAGGCCGTCTGGATGCTGATCGACAGGATGAGGGTCAGAAGTAAAGTTTTGTGCAGTTTCACGCGCGCGCCGCCTTTCTTGGATTTCAATTCCCGCACCACGACGAAAGAGACGCCTCACGCACCAGGATTTTGTCTAACCAATTCAGGCTGAGGGTCATCCTTGAAGGCTTTCGTCAAGCAATCTTCGCCGGTGACGAAGGAGCGTAAGATTTCAAGATTACGCGCATCCTCGCCCGGCGCGTCCTGCGGCGTTTCGAGCAGGAAGGCCGCGTGCGAGAGCTTGGGATGACGCGCGATGCTTGAGAGGGCTTCAAGCCCTATGTGGCCGAGCCCTATGTGCCAGTGGCGGTCAACCCTGGAATTGTACTCGGCCTTTGAATCGTTGAAGTGGACGGCGCGCACGTTCTCCAGGCGGACGCTCCTCCCGAGCGCTTCGAGCATGGCGGAAAGGCCGTCCGGTTCGCGCACATCATACCCGGCCGTGAAGGCGTGCGCCGTGTCCAGGCAGACGCCCAGGTCCAGGTCCGGGCACGCCTCTTTGATTTCTCCCAGGTGCTCGAAGCGATGGCCGATGCATTCTCCCTGCCCGGCCGTGTTCTCCAGGAGGATGCGAAGCGCGCCGAGGTCCAGACCCCGGCAGGCGACCGTCAGGCTCTCGGCGCACGTCCTGATGCCGTCGGCCTCGCAGGAACCCTTAGCGCTGCCAGGGTGAACGACCAGGTAGTCCGCGCCCAGTTGAATCCCGCGCTCAACCTCCTCGCGGAAAGAGGCGCGCGATTTTTCGAGAATCTCTGGGTTGGCGGCGGCCAGGTTGACCAGGTAGTTGCAGTGTATGACGACGGGCGAAATGTTGGTCTCGGCGCGTGTTTGGCGGAAGCGCTCGACCTCCTCATCCGTCAAAGGCTTCGCCATCCACCCGCGCGGGTTGCGCGAGAAGATTTGCACCGCGTCGCACCCGAGCGCGCGCGCTTTCAGGAGCGCGTTCTGCAACCCGCCCGCAATCGGAAGATGAATCCCGATACGCGGCCTGCCATTTTCCCTCTCATCACTCATCACTCATTACTCTTTACTTATCACCCATCCCTTATCACCCATCACTTCTTTTCCACTTCTTCCATCACGCGCAGCATGTTCCCGCCGAGAATTTTGCTCACCTCCTCTCCCGAATAGCCTCGCCGCAGAAGCTCCGCCGTCAGGTTCGGCAAATCGGCGACCGTCGCAAGGTCCGTCGGCACCGCCTGAATCCCGTCGAAATCCGACCCGATGCCGACGTGGTCTACGCCGACGAGCTTGACTATGTGGTCGATGTGGTCAACCAGGCGCGAGACTGTGACGGGCGGGAGGCGGCGCGCATACTCGCGCAGTCGCACGCGGTCGCGCGCGATCTTCTTCATGGCGATGCCGCCCGGCTCCTCGTCCGAGGCACGCTGCACCTCCGCGGCGATCTGCGCGTCCACCATTTTCTTCTTCTCACTCCAGCCGGGCTCCAGGAACTCCGGGTAGAAGAGAACGGAGCAGACGCCTCCGGTCTTAGCCAGCGCCCGTATCATCTCGTCGGTCAGGTTGCGCGGGACGTTCGCAATCGCGCGACAGCCGGAGTGCGTGGCGATGACGGGCCTGGAAGAAGTGTTAATGATGTCCCAGAAAGTCTGGTCGGAGACGTGCGAGACGTCTACCATCATCCCCAGACGG
>DATEMM010000387.1:0-9618 GCA_035275605.1 Pyrinomonadaceae bacterium | reverse complement strand
GGCCGGTGTGACGATAGCGCTGGTCTCTCTGCTTAGCCTGGGGCAGACCTTTAGCCTCCTGCGGGTGGGCGAGCCGCATCTACTCGCGCCGTGCGCGGCGTTCGGGGCAACTGCGCTGCTTTCGTTCGGAGCGAGCCTCTGGTCGGAAGGGAAGGGGCGCGTGCGCTACTTCCGCGCCGGACTGGTTGCCCTCGTCCTGAGCTTCGGCCTGGCGCTCCTGCGAGCAGGCTTCGACCCCTTCGGCGACGTAGAGGTCTACAGCACGCCGGTCGCAGTCCTGCTGCTCGTCATAGCCTATCTCTCTGTGCGGCGCAACTGGGACGAGTACGAGGGGGATACAGGGCTGCTGCTCTGGCTGGGCAGTCTGCTGTTGGCCCTGCCGCTCCTGATGCACGCGCTCGAATACCGCGTCTTGCTGGGCGTGCCGGCGGCGTGGCGCGATTTGGGGACGCTCGGAGCGTCGCTCGCGCTGTTGCTCTTCGGCGTCGTGGGACGATTGCGCGCGCCCGTGCTCGTCGGCGCGAGCGTGCTCAGCCTGGAGCTGGTGGTGCTCGCCCTGACCAGCGTCGAATGGTTGCAGATACCTTTGAAGGTCTATCTGATGACGACGGGCGCGCTGATCCTGCTCATCTGGGGCCTGCTCGAATTCCGCCGCGAGCAAATCCTGCGGCTCCGCCAGCGCCTCAACGAGCGACGCGAATCCGCGCGCGAGCAGTTCGGTGCGTGGAAGTGAGAAGAAGTGATAAGTAATGAGTAACGAGATGCTGGATGTCAGATGTTAGTCAAAGCTTTTACCAGCATCTAGCATCTAGCATCTGCTTTACTCTTCACTTATCACTTTGTTGAGGATTGCAGCGAGGGAGTGTTGGACGAAGTCAACGCGGATTTCGCTGCGGTGTATGCTCTGGCGAAGTCCGCCGAGGGCCAGCGCCGGGTTCGGGAGAAGTGAGGCGTCGCGCGGCTGTATGATGAGCCGATCGAGGAAGCGAAAGCCGCGCTCGAATGCTTCCAGGTAGCTGCGCTCGCGCTCCGCATCGCCCAGAGCGCTTGCGAGTTTGTGGGCGTCTGCGATTCCCTCCAGGTACAGGGCCGTCGTGTAGCCGGGCGCGTCCGGTTGATGGTCGTTGATGAAGCCCCCGGTCTTCTCCTGCTGATAACCTAAAACCCAGTCGCCGATCTCAAAGACGAACTGTGCCATCGAAGAATCCCGCGTAACGTGCCACCATCGGGGGAAGGCCTGCATCAGCCAGGAGACCTGGCCGAAGTTTCGGCGGTAGCGGTAGCGGTGTCGGTAATAGCGGAAAGCGTTGTGCAGCTTCTCTTCGTCCACAGTCGCCTGACCGGCGGCGCAGCACGCGGCCAGGGCCAGCAGCACCTGGCCGGGAAAGTAGTCCTGGAAAGCTTCGTGCGAGGTGGCGGGCGGGCGGTGCGTATTGATGCGGCCGTGCGCGTCTATGCTGGCCCAGAGTGTGGCCGCGAGCCCTGGAATCGCTTCGCGCCGCGCGTCGTCGTCCGGCAACTCCAGAAGCGCGAGCAGCAGGAAGGAAACTTCCGCGACCGAAGGCTCGCTGTCAGGTGTCACGAGCCAGGAGCCCTGTTCGTCACGCTCCAAATCTTTCAAGAGCCTATCAATGATTTTGTCGGCGGCTGAAGAGAGGTCAGTCCCGCCAAAGGCTTTGCGTGCTCGCGCCAGGACCCAGGCCGCGTGGGCCGTCCTCGGCGTGTCCGCCCCCGCGTAGACTTTGTTCTGGCACGGTTCGTAGCGCAGGTAAAGCGTTCCGTCCTCCGTCTGATGGCGTAGGAGATACTGGCAGTGCAGCTCCGCGAAGCGCGCCAGCAAGTCTTCCAGGTTTGAGGAGTAGGGTTCGCTGCGGGGGAAACCGCCGACGAGAAGGCGCGTGCCTTCAGTGTCAGCGAGCCAGGTTGTGCAGTCAAACCGGCACCAGTTGAATTCTGTATCTTCTATCCCGGCTTTCTGTAGAACGGCGTGCGCGAAATTCAAGCGGTCCAGGTTCTGCATCGACGCCACGAAGGGAAGCAGCAGCCCAGCGCGATTGCCCTTATACGCCATCAGGGTCTGTTCGCCCTGGCGGACGCGCGTCACGACCTCTTCCGGCGAAAAATACCCTAGGACGAGCGGCGCGAAGAGGAACGAGATGCTGACGGCGATGCTCTCTGGGGCCACATTCTCCGCCGCGGGCGAGAACCTGTCGTCCTCCAGCGCGGCGTGGGCCAGTTTCCTGATGTCTGCGTCCAGGTCGCGCACCACGGAGCCCATGCAGCCGCGCAGGCGACCCCCTATGTAGACCGTCAGGTAAATCGAATCAATCTCTTTCGGGAGAGCATCATGGGAGAGCGGGCTTGTCTTTTCGGCGAGACCGCAAAGCCGCGACCTGACGAGGTCTAGGGCACGCTGGACAACGGGCGCGCAGACCGCTTCGTCCTTGTGCCAGGGCGTTTTCTCTCCGGTCGGCACGCCCGTCGGCTGCCAGTCGGTCTCCGGCTCGACGACTTTCACCACCTCGTGCCGGAGAATCTCATAGGGCTCGAACGAGACGAGTTGGCCGTTCTTCCGTCGCGCGTGCTGAAACTGCTCCCACTCGTTCGAGATGCCGGGCATGCGCGGCAGCGCGCCCCCCATCCAGGACGCGCGCTCTAAGCTTCGCACGACGATGCCGTAGCGGTCGTTGTCGAGCTTTCCTACGTCACACCGCTCCAGGGCCGGGAAGAAGGTCACGGCGATGCCGCTCTCGGCCAGAGCCTTCTGGCCCTCCTCGCCCGGCTTAAGGTGCGTGGCCGTCCTGAGCGACGCCATCACGACATCTTCCGCGGTCGTCCCGGCCTCCTCCCCTGGAAAGTGCCAGAAGCCATCGCGCGCGTAGCGCAGGTGTATGTCTCGGCGCGAGCGCACGCTGATCCACGCGCCGCCCGACGAATCGTAATCTTTGTCGAGGCTTCGGGGCGCGCCGAGCAGTTGCCCGGTCGCAAGATATTCGGCCATGACCAGGCGCGCGAGGCTCGCCGGGTGAAGCCCCTCGGGCGCTCGCCTTTCGCTCGACTGAAACTTAGGGAACCACTTCGACGGGTTGCTGAGCGGCTGCTCTTCGTCCTCCATGCGCGAGATGAAGTCTTCCCAGATATCGTAGACGGCCTCGACGTGATAGCCACGCTCCTGCATCAGCGCATAGCCGCCGTACCACCCGAAGCGCACCACCGAGACGCAGCCCTCTACGCGCAGGCCAGCTTCCTCCAGATGCTCGCACGCCTCTGTCATGGACGTGCCGGAGCTGATGGAATCGTCAACCAGAATGATGGGCTCAAGCGGGTCTATCACCCCCTCTATGAGTTTCAGCGAGCCGTGCTTCTTGCGCTCCTTTCGGACGAGCAGTCCGCGATAGAGCCCGCCGGACTGTAGGACGCACGACTGCAAGATGGGCACAGCGGTCAAGCCGTAGGTGGCGATCTGGCGGCCGTCGAAACGTTTGAGCAGTTCCAGCACGCAACGGCCCACCAGCTCGGCCCCGCGCGGCGCGAGCGTGACGGAGAGCGAGTCCAGCATCCAGCGGGCCGAAGTTCCGTCGCGCGAAAGCACTGGCTGGTTCGGCGTGCGATGCAGGATGCCCTGGCGCAGCAGTAGCTCCAAGAGCTCGGCGCGCTCCGCCTGAAAACTCTCCGGCAGGGACGAGAGGGTAGCTGACAATGGTTCGCGCAACATGACTTCTATAGTTCGGGAAAATCAGAGATAAGAGTTTTCCGGCAGGGCCAGACTGAGGTAGCGGTTGTCCAGATAAATCATCAAGTCACGCTCCGTGAATTCCGCTAAGGCTTCGTCTATCCAGGCGGCGTTCTCAAAGCGAGCGTCGATCTCTTTGCGCGTGTGCGCGTCGGCACAGTATTCGTAAAGTGCCGCGCGCTCATCCGAGCAGGTGTAGGACCTGACGGGGGCGCGTCGCCCGTCCTCTATGCGAATAGTCGCCCAGGATTTTCTATAGGTGAGATAGGGGCGCGGCTTCCCGTCCCAGCGCTGCTGCCAGAGCGCCACCGCGTCGAAAATCTCGTCGTACCCTTCGTCCCCGACCGTCTCACCCATCTCGTGGTCGAAGTAGTAGGAGATGCGCTTTAAGTCGAAGCGGTCTTTGGGGAAGAGAAAGTCGTAACACCTGGCCGGGCGCAGCCCCGAAATTGACTGCGTCTCAGGTTCCGTGAACATAGGCGAGCCGCGGTCGGCCCTAGCCTTCGCGATGGCCCAGGGAGCCTGCCAGTGATGAATCTTCGGCATGATCTCGCACTGCAACCTGTAGTCCTCAGGGGTCTCGCCGGGGAACCTGACCAGGATGTTGTAGAGATTGTTGATGCCGTAATAGGTGCACCACTTAATCAGCTCCAGGTTACGCATGCCCGTTGTGTGCTTGCGCATCAGCTTGAGGACGTGCGTCGAGAGGCTCTCCACGCCGGGCTGAATCGAGAAGAGGCCGCCCGCGCGCATGTGCCTGAGCTGCGCGCGCGTCAGGTTCGGGCGGACCTCGTAGTGGAGGCGTATGTCTGTGCGCGCGTCGGCCAGCCGCCCGAAGAGCTTGTCTATGTATTCCGGCGAGATGATGTTGTCTATGGCGTTGAAGTCGAAGATGCCGTAGCGGCGCGACAGGGATTCGAGCTGGTTGATAACATCGTCAACCCCCTTCGCGCGAAACTCCATGCCCGCGCGGTTGAGGCCGCAAAAGGTGCAGTGGTTCTTCACTCCCCACCAGCAGCCGCGCGCCGTCTCAATGGGAATCATGACGCCTTGAGCGTCGGCGCAGCTCTCGTAGCCGCCCTCGCGCCGGGCGTAGAAATATTCGTCGAAATTCGGGACGGGCGTCTTGTTCATGTCCGAAAGATTCGGAGCGCGCCCGGCGTATTCGATGTGACTGTTGCTGCGCCACATGACGCCCGGCAGTCCCTGCATCGTCTTGCCGTCGTAGAGCCGGCGAACGAACTGCGGGAAAGTCTCTTCGGCGTCGCCGCAATGAACGTAATCGACCTCAGGGCAGCCGCGCAGTATCTCTTCGGCGATGTCGTCCTCGAAACTCGCGCCGCCCATGATGATGGGAATCGAGGGGTACTTCTCTTTGAGCGCGCGCGCCAGGGCAATGCTGGCGATGGTCTGCTGAAAGACCACGGAGAGGCCGATCAGGGCGAAGCGGCTCCAATCAATGCTCTCGACGCAGAAGTTTATAAAGTCGGGGGCAGCCTGCTCGCGAATCCTGCGCAGGTCGTCCAGTGTGCATCCGGCGCGGCGGCAGATGCCTTGCAGGCTCTCTCCGTAAAGCTTGAGGTACTCCTCGTCATCGGCGAAATCGCCAAAGGCTGCCTTGGTCCAAATCCACTCGCCGACCATGCACGGGTAAACGTCCGAGAGGGTCTCGTTGATGCGCCAGCCGACGTGTGTGCCAAAATACATGAAGAGCGAGAAGGTCTGGACTGGTATGCCGTGACGTTCGAGCGTGGGCTTGAGCAAGCCGAGCTGGAAGGAGGGGAAGCGCGCCGAGAGCGTGGGCATGCTGACGAGCGCGACGGGCTTTGAGGCACTGGTTTTCATCTTGGGTGCCGATTGAAATCAGGTTCGCGTTTTCCGAAGCACGCGAGCTTCACGCCGCCCGCTCTCGCAAAGCGACCGGGGCCATGAGGAATTTTGACGCGTGCGGCTGCGCCGAGGCCAACTAGAGGCTCTCTTGGCGCAGCCGCACGCGGAGTCTGACAATTCGGGGTGAGACAGAGCCGTCAGGAGCGGACCGTCTCACTGCCCTCTTTGAGCCCTAAGAGCTCTTCTTATCTTTCGGGGACTCCGGCGCAACCTCTGGAATCACCCCTTTCTTTTGGGGCGCGACCTCGGGGATGACCTCTGGACGTATCTTCGAGGGGCTGCCGGGCGCCACTTCGGTGATTACTTCGGGACGAATCTCTGGCTTGATTTCGGGGCGGATTTCGGGCCTGACTTCCGTAATCACTTCCGGGCGAATCTCCGGCCTGATTTCTGTAATCACTTCAGGTCTAATCTCAGGCTTGATCTCCGTAACCACTTCGGGCCTGATCTCCGGCGCGATTTCGACAACCACCTCGGGGTAAACCTCTGGGCGGATTTCGGGCGCGATTTCGACAACCACCTCCGGCCTGATCTCCTGCTTGATCTCCGGCCTGATCTCCGGACGAACTTCCGTAATCACTTCGGGACGAATCTCAGGCCTGATTTCGGGCGCCACTTCGACGATCACTTCCGGGCGAATCTCCGGCTTGATTTCGGGCGCTACTTCCGGAACTACCTCTGGCCGAATACTTTTGCTTTTATCTTGATCTTTATCATCCATGACAATTCTCCTGGAGAGGGTTACGCCTTTCCGGCGTACCGTACAAGCCGAGTCTGATGAACTTTCCAACTCGGTGGGTGCATCCTATAGACAGCGCGAGCGGCTGGCAAAGGGCGTCAACCGAGATGTGCTGCTTGCGTGAGGCCGAACGAAGATAAAACTTCCGCTGGCAACGAAGGTTGCAGACCTTTTGCGAGGCGTTTAAATGATCCGAACCCTCGGAGAGTAAACCCCCTGTGCCAGCAGTGTCAATAAAAAACTTGTTCGCGCGCGGCTGGACCGCACCAAACTCCTGCGGACTTCACTTGTACCAGCAGACGATTGAATAACGCTCGCCATGCGTCACCGGGGGCACCTCGTGCATCGTCTCCGCGCGGAAGGCCACGAGCAGCCCCCGCTCGCCCGCCAGTGGCAAGCCCAGTTCCTTAAGGTCCGTGTCCGCCCCCTGGTTGAAAAAGAGGAGCGGCCCCCCGCAATATGTCCCTGGCGCTGGCTCCTCGGATTGCTGGCCCAGGAAGATGACGACCGAGATGCGGCGGACCCGCAGGTGGTCAAACTCCAGTTGCTCAGAGTTCCCGTCCTGGTGCGCGACGAAAAAGTCTCCCTCCTTGTAGAAAAGAAACTGCGGCTCCTCGCAGTCGGACAGCTTGACCTGAAAGTGGCGCTCCACGGCTTCCAGCCGCGCCAGGAGCCTCTGCCTGACAAACTCGGTAGTCTCGGAGGAGAGCATCTGGCGCGTCGTCTTACGCAGACTTTCGTCCACGGGGTTCGTCGCGCTCGGCCTGTAGACGGTCGCCGGACCACCCCAGGCCGAGCGCATCTCGTCAATAATCTTCTCGCACGTCGCAGCGTCGAAGAACTCTCTTTCCAGGAAGAGACCGAAGCGCGCGGCCAGGTCCGAATGGGCGACCATCTGCTCTTTAACCGTCCCCGTCATGATTGTTTTTCAAGACGACGCAGTCCTCGAAGACGCAGCAATCGAGCCCGCTGTTGAGCAGGCAGTTGATGGCGTCTTCCGGCGTCTCCACGATGGGCTCGCCCATCACGTTGAAGGAAGTGTTGAGGACGACGGGCACGCCTGTCGCCTCCTGGAAACTTTTGACCAGCTCGTAAAAGCGATTGTTCGCCTCCGGCGTAACCGTTTGCAGCCGTCCCGTCCCGTCAACGTGAACGACCGCGGGCACACGCTCGGCCTTGTCCGCCTTGAACTCGCAGACGCGGAGCATGAATGGACTCTCCGGGGGCGCGCCGCGGAGCTCAAACCAGTTATTGACCTCCGCGCGCGGGACGACGGGAGCGAACGGGCGAAAGGCTTCACGCTTTTTGACCCGACGGTTGAGGACCTCCTTGGCGTCCGCACGGCGCGGGTCGCACAGGATGCTGCGCTGGCCCAGGGCACGCGGCCCCAGTTCCGAGCGCCCGTCGAACCACCCTATGATCTGCCCTTCGCACAAACGCTCGACAGCCTCTGCGACGGCGTCGCTCGTCCGCACAGTTCGGACCCCAGGAAACTTCGCAGCGGCCGACGCGACTCTCTCAGGATGATAGGGCCGCCCACAGGCGTCGCGCGTCAGCTCGCGCCGCGAGTTGTGCCCGGTTAGTTGCCAGAGCCCATAGTAGGCTGCCCCTATGGCCGCGCCGCTGTCTTCAGCCGCCGGCGGGATGTACACGTTTTGGAAGCCCGCTTCGCGGATGAGACGCTCGTTGGCGACGCTGTTGAGGGCCACGCCTCCGGCGTAGCAAAGATTTTCGCTCGGGCAGAGTTCTCTGAGGTGGCCCGCGAGGTAAAGAATCGCGTCCTCAAGCGCGGACTGGACGGAGGCCGCAAGGTTCCTGTACTCGTCCGCGTTGGCGGGCCAGCGTTCGCCCTCCCCTCCGAACATCTTTGGCACGTCGTCCAGAAAATTAAATCTCCCCTCAGTGATGTCGAAGAACGCGGACGAGCTGATTTGAGGTGTGCCGTAAGGGGCCAGGCCCATGACCTTGCCTGCCTCCATCGGGTGCTCGAAGATTTGCGCGGCGACGGCCGAGAACATCCCGCCGAGGCTCCCGAAGCGCGGCATCCCGCCGCCGTTCTGGCGAAACCAGCCGCCGCGCTCAACCAGGTGTTTCTCAAGAGGAACGATGGATGTCCCGCTTGCTGCATAGAGCGAGATGGTCTCCCAGCCGTCTTCTACTTGGTCCTTGACGACGCCCTGCTCGTCCGCCGCCAGGTCCGTGAAGGGCGAGCCCGCGCCGTCTACCACCAGGACGGCCGAATCAATGAAACCGGAGGTCGCAAACGCGCTGACGGCGTGGCCCAGGTGGTGCGGGATGACGATTGCCGGCGTCCTCGCCGAAATCTCTTTGAGCAGAGGATTCAGTCTGAGGTCGTGTCGCGGGTCGGCGGCACGCCCCTGCACGCAGAGGACGACGAGGCTCAAGTCCTGCGGGCGGATGCGCGCGTAATCCAGGCAGTAGCTGATCGACTGAGCGGGGTCAGAGCCATGTATGCGGTGGCGCTTGAAGCGCGAGAGGCGCTCCTCCTGAACGGCGACCACGATTTCGTCACCCTTCAGGAGGCAGACCGCGCCGTTGTGTGAGGCGCTGATGCCGAGTATCCACGGGGGAGCGGTTGGCAGATGTCTCATCCTTATAGGTTACTCTCTGGCGCGTGAGTCGGGTGGAGCTTGAGGTAAAGACCTGAGAACAAGCTGGGCACCGCAATGCCCGGTTAGAGAGTGTGCCAGCTTGAGAGGTCCATGAGTCCCGCCAGGGATTGCTGATAATAGCCCAGCACCGGAGCGAGGGGAAGAGGACGGGGAGCTGATTAGAAAGTCAGGTAAATATAGCCTGAGAGAATCCAGCCAGTAATCGCCATGTTTTTGACCCTGAAAGGGTCATATATGAAAGCCAGGGGCAGAGCAAACCGCTGGTTTGCGTCGCCCCTGGATAATGGCACACAAGAATTTCGACCCTGAAGGGGTCGCATACTCCATGTTGAATATGCGACCCCTTCAGGGTCGGAATGATTTATTACCTTATTCCAGGGGCGGCGCTCACCTACGGTTCGCTCTGCCCCTGGCTTTCATATGTGACCCCTTCGGGGTCTATTTTCCAACTCAGCTCGCTTGAAGCCGTTGTTAGTTGTCGTCTCCCGCGACGTTCGCCGGGAGGGGCTTGTCCACGCGTGGGCGGACGGGCACGTTGGCCAGCTCCCAGAGGGTGACGAAGACCGTGCGGACGACCTTCTCCATCTTCTGATAATCAATCTTCTCGGGCTGGTCGCCGGGGC
>DATEMM010000386.1:0-7336 GCA_035275605.1 Pyrinomonadaceae bacterium | reverse complement strand
CGCGCACATGGCCTTCAGTATAGTGGCCGAGCCGCCGGAAAAGTTCTACGAGTGGCTGAACCAGCAGCGCGCCGCTGCTCTTCAACCGGCAAACGAGCTGGCACAGCACGGGCAGCAAATCTTCATGACTTCGCCCTGCGTCATGTGCCACTCGATTCGCGGGACGGACGCAGGCGGAACTGTCGCGCCGGACCTCACGCACCTGATGAGCCGGAAGACGATTGCCGCCGCGACGCTCACCAACACGCGCGAGCATCTCGCCGCCTGGATTACCAATTCGCAGGAGATTAAGCCCGGCAATCATATGCCGCCCGTTCCGCTCAGCCCCGAAGATTTGCAGGCGCTGCTGGCCTACCTGGAGGGCCTGAAATGAGGACGGAAGAGCGAGTCGCAGCCGCCGCGGAAGCAGAGCAGGACGCGCGAGAGCGCGGCCGCACCGGGGAAATCCGCGAAGGCGACTTGCCGGAGGAGGAAGAGAGCCGCCTGCTCGAAAAGACCTGGAGCGACGGGCCTGGTTTCTGGGGCTGGCTGACGAGCACGAATCACAAGTCAATCGGGAAGCGCTTCATCATCACGGCCTTCATCTTCTTCGTCCTGGGCGGAATCCTCGCCGTCCTGATGCGCATCCAACTGGCACGCCCCGAGAACACTTTCCTCGGCCCGGACCTCTACAACCAGATTTTCACGATGCACGGGACGACGATGATGTTCCTCTTCGCCATCCCCATCATGGAGGCGTTCGCCATCTACCTGGTCCCCCTGATGGTCGGGACGCGCAGCATAGCCTTCCCGCGCCTGGCCGCCTTCAGCTACTGGATATACCTTTTTGGCGGTATCACGCTCTACGTCTTCTTCATCCTGAACATCGGCCCGGACATGGGCTGGTTCTCTTACGTCCCGCTCGCCGGGCCGGAGTTTTCGCCCGGCAAGCGCGTGGACATCTGGTCGCAGCTCATTAACTTCACGGAAATCTCCGCGCTCGCCGCCTCCATCGAAACCATCACGACCGTCTTCAAGATGCGCGCGCCCGGCATGTCGCTCCACCGCATTCCGGTCTTCGTCTGGGCCATGCTCATCATGTCGTTCATGGTCATGTTCGCCATGCCGGCCGTGATGACGAGCAGTCTCTTCCTGACGCTTGACCGCCTGGTCGGCACGCACTTCTACAACGCCGCGGAGGGCGGCGACCCCTTGTTGTGGCAGCACCTCTTCTGGTTCTTCGGCCACCCGGAGGTCTACATCATCTTCATCCCGGCTCTTGGCTACGTCTCCTCCATCATCCAGACCTTCGCGCGCCGCAAGGTTTTCGGCTACACGGCGCTGGTGCTCTCGATGATCGCGACCGGCTTTATAGGCTTCGGCCTCTGGGTGCATCACATGTTCGCGACGGGGCTGCCGCAACTGGGCTCCAGCTTCTTCACGGCGGCGAGCATGATGATCGCCATCCCGAGCGGCGTGCAGATCTTCTGCTGGATAGCGACGCTCTGGGCGGGACGCCCGCGCTTTCGGACACCGCTTCTTTTCGTCGTCGGCTTCTTCTTCATCTTCGTGGCGGGGGGCTTGTCCGGCGTCATGCAGGCGAGCGTGCCGGTCGATCTGCAACTGCACGACACATTTTTTGTCGTCGCGCATTTCCACTACGTTCTGATCGGCGGCGCGGTCTTTCCCCTTTTCGGCGCGTTCCACTACTGGTTCCCGAAGTTCACTGGAAGAATGCTCGGCGAAGGTTTAGGCAAGCTGACTTTCTGGCTGATGTTCGTCGGCTTCAACGTCACTTTCTTTCCGATGCACCAGCTCGGGCTTCAGGGGATGCCGCGTCGCGTCTACACCTATTTGCCTGGGATGAATTGGGGTAGCCTGAATCTGTTGGCGACAATCGGGGGCACGGTTCTGACCCTGGGCGTGCTTGTCTTCGTCATTAACGTTTTTTTGAGCAGGCGAAAGGGTGAAGCGGCGGGCGATAACCCCTGGGGCGCGGACACGCTCGAATGGGGCACGTCGTCGCCGCCGCCCGCCTACAACTTTTTGCGCATCCCCATCGTGCAGGGACGTGAGGCCCTGTGGGCGCGCACCGAGGACGAGCCCGTGGCCGAGGGTTTAAGGACGGACTGCCGCGAAGTTCTGCTGACGAAAATTCTGGACGCGGAGCCGGACAACAAGATGGTTCTGCCGAGCCCGGTCATCTGGCCCCTGTTGATGGGGCTGGCGGCGACGGCCACCTTCATCAGCTCGATCTTCACGCCGTGGGCGCTGCCCGGCGGGATGGTGCTGGCCGGACTCGCGCTCATCGGCTGGGGCTGGCCCAAGAAGAAGGACGAGCGCTGCGAGCGTGAGAGCGTTGACGAGATGTCTGACGAGGAGCGACGAAGGGAGGCCGCGAGGGCGCAATGAAGAGGGGTAAGGCCAGGATAGACGTCTCAAGGCTGCCGGAGTTCGCCTTCGGCAACCGCGGCCTGATGTGGTGGGGCGTGCTCGGTTTTCTAGCCATCGAGACGACGATGCTGGTCATCTGCTTCGTCAGCTACTTCTACCTGCGCGACCGCGTCCTGGAGTGGCCCCCGCCCCCGACGGAGCTTCCGGACCTGCTGGTCCCGACCATTAATCTAGTCGTCATGCTCCTGAGCATCATCCCTATGTACCTGGTTGACCGCGCGGCCAAGCGGCTGGACAAGCGCAGGGTCTTAATCTGGATGGTGGTCAGCATCATCTTCGGGATAGCGTTCGTCGCGCTCCGCGCCTTCGAGTACTACGCGCTCAACGTCTCTTGGGACACGAACGCTTACGGCTCAATCGTCTGGACGATCATCGTCATCCACACGTTCCACATCGCCACGGAGGTGGTGGAGACAATAGTTATCACTACGATCATGGCCCTGGGCCACGCGGAGCCTAAGTATTTCGTCGATTCGTCCGACAACGCGCTCTACTGGTACTTCATCATCGGCATCTGGGTCCCGTGCTACGTGATTATCTTTCTCGCGCCGCGCTTCCTCTGAGCGCGCTGTCGGGAGGGGGAAGGAGTGAAAGGGGAGTGACGGCTATGGCCGAAAGCGAAAGAAAGGCGAAGGCCGAGGGCGAGTTCAAAGCGACCGGAGGCATTCTACGGCTGTGGGCGGGACTCCTAACGGCGCCGCTCGCCTTCCTGCTGCATCTTCAGATTAATTACGCGCTCGTGACGCAGTTGTGCCAAAGCGAGCACACATTAATTCTGCCCCTGGTGACGCTCGCCTTCCTGCTGATTGCTGCGGGCGGAGGGCTGATTGCGCTAGTCAACTGGAGGGCTACCGGCACAGAGTGGCCGGGCGAGGAAAGCGGCGTCACGGAGCGCAGCCGCTTCATGGCAGTGGTCGGCCTGCTAATCAGCGCGCTCGTCGTCTTCGCCCTCATCTGGCAGCTGATCCCGCAGTTCATCTTCGACCCATGCCACAGATGAGGAAGGCGAAAGTAAAAAGGCAGAAGGTAAAAGTGAAGACGGGGAGCTTGTCCCGCGTCCTCACTTTTACCTTTCTATTTTTGCCTATTACCTTCCTACGCGTGTCTGCGCACGAGGGGAAGCCGCACACGTTTAATGATCTGTGGTACACGTGGGGGCGTGACCCGCTGATCATCGTGGGGCTGGGGCTCACGGCCTATGCTTACTGGCGCGGGCTTCGACGGGTCTGGCGCGAATCGGCGCGCGGACGTGAGCTTAGAAAATCCGAGGCCTGGGCTTTCGGCCTGGGGTGGCTGGCGCTCTTCGTCGCGCTTGTCTCGCCGCTGCACCCCTGGGGCGAGGTTCTGTTTTCGGCGCACATGACGCAGCACGAAGTCCTGATGCTGGTGGCCGCGCCGCTCCTCGTTCTGGGACGACCGCTCGTGCCCTTCCTCTGGGCTCTGCCCGCGCGCTGGCGGCTCATCGTCGGAGGCTTCGGAAAGCAAAAGGGAGTGCGAAGAATCTGGCGAACGTTAACGAACCCGCTGGCGGCGTGGGCGATTCACGCAGTCGCCTTGTGGATGTGGCACATCCCTTCGCTCTTCCAGGCGACGCTACGAAGCGACTTCGTGCACACATTACAGCATCTGAGCTTTCTAGGCTCGGCGCTCCTCTTCTGGTGGGCGCTCGTTCACGGTCGGCGCGGGTGGATGGGTTACGGTGCGGCTGTGCTCTACATGTTCACGACCTCCGTGCACAGCGGCGTGCTCGGGGCGCTGATTACGTTCGCGCGCTCCGCCTGGTATCCGGCCTACGCGAACTCTACGCAGTCGTGGGGATTGACGCCTTTGGAAGACCAGCAGCTCGGCGGACTCATCATGTGGGTCCCGGCGGGCCTCGTCTACATCATCGCCGGGCTGGCCCTGATGGTCGGCTGGATGCGCGAGTCTGAGCGGCGCGTGGAGCGGCGCGAGAAAGTTAGTTTTCAACTTGAGCGGCAGTGAGTGGAGGTTTAATGACGTCACGCTCGCCGAAGAGTTGGAAGACGTGGCTCGCGGTCATCATTTCGCTATCCTTATCGGCCTGCTCAGCAAACCCTGTCGGGCCGCTCGCCTACGTCTCCAACGAGCGCGACGGCACGATCACCGTTATCGACACGAAGACGGACAGCGTCGTCAACACAATCAAGGTCGGGGCGCGCCCGCGCGGCATACGCCTGAGCCCGGACGGCCGCAGAGTCTACGTCGCTCTGAGCACCCCGTCGGGACATGAATATGCGGAGGCCGACAACAAAATCGCAGCCATAGACGTCGAGAGCGGGCAGGTCGTGGCGCGCTACGACGTTGGGCCAGACCCGGAGCAGTTGGCCGTCAGCCGCGATGGGCGCTTCATCTATGCCTCGAACGAGAATGACGGGACGGCCTCAGTCATGGACGTTCAGACCGGGCGTTTGATAGCGACGCTGACGGTCGGCATTGAGCCGGAGGGAGTGACCATCAGCCCGGACGGTCGCTGGGTCTACGTGACCTCGGAGACGAGCAACACCGTCTCCGTGATAGACGCGCAGTCGAACGAGGTCATCGCTACTTTCCTGGTCGGCGCGCGCCCGCGCGACACTGCGTTCTCGCCGGACAGCTCTCGCGCCTACGTCACGGCGGAGGTCGGCACGAACCTCTCCGTCATTGATACGGCCACCCATCAGGTGATAAAGACGCTGGAGCTGCCGCGCGGCGACGGCGTCAAGCCGATGGGCGTGGTAGTCTCTGCAAACGGGAGCAAGGTCTACGTGGCGAACGGGCGGGCCGGGACGGTCTCGGTCATAGACGCCGGGACCTACGAAATCATCGACACGGTAACGGTCGGCAAGCGCGTCTGGGGTCTAGGGCTAACCGCCGACGGCCGAAAAATCTACGCCGCCAACGGCCTCTCGAACGACGTCTCGGTCATAGACACTGGCACGGACAAGGTCGTCGCGACCATCAAGGCGGGCGACGGCCCCTGGGGAATCGCCGTCGCTCGTTAAGAGACGCTCAGCTTACGGAAAGGGTCATCCGATGTCACCTGACGAAAACAAGGCCATCGTTCGCCGCCGGGATGGGCGGCATAACAACTCATTCAACCGGAGCGGGAATTAGCTTTCTTGGCACAGGATAAGTTCAAGGTCATATTTGATATAACGGAGGCGGGATACCGGCAATGGGGGTTCCCTGCGGTCGGTCTGATTTTCGTTGTTGTCGGAATCGGTCTTATCATTTCCAGGCGTCTACGCTCTACCGTTGACACCAAACTCTCTCGCCGCCTGGCCCCGTATCTTTACACGGGCTTCGCTGCGCTGTGGACGATTAGCGCTTTCGCCGGCACCTATTCGGAATATCGCCGTCTGCTTGACGGCGTCCGCGCCGGGCGGTGTCAGGTAGTTGAAGGCACGGTGACGAAGTTTGTCCCAATGCCCCTGCAGGGGCACGCGATGGAGCATTTTGTCGTGAACGATCATTATTTTGAATATTCCGACTACGTGGTTACAGCGGGGTTCAATAAAACTCAATCGCACGGCGGGCCGCTTCGCGAGGGGCTGCGCGTCCGAATTTGTGATGTGGACGGGGCAATCGCTAGATTAGAAATCGCCGAGTGAAATCTTCAATGAGATATAGCCGACCCCCAACAAACGTTTATCAGCCAGTTGATTCGCAACCTACACCGCCTGAAATCCACACGACGCTGCTGGCCCGGTGAGATCGAAGCGGAAGAGTTGACGCGGCAAGTAAGTTTAAGGCGATGAAGATTGGTTTCCGGATTCGGATAACGGCGTGATTATTAGTGACCCGAGATGCTGCCCCCTAATTGAGCTGAGCCGCCGGCAATTACACGCGATGCTCCGGCCGGTCTCTGGCGACGCAGAGCTACACCAAGTCGCGCGCGTTGAGGGCGGGCTGGTTAATACCATCTACCGCGTTACGATTGACGGCGGCGCAAGCTATGCCGTGCGCGTGTATGCGGCAGGCAGCCAGGTCTTCTGGACGGAGCGCAGGCTTCTGACCAGGCTGGCGGGAAGGCTTCCCGTCCCCCAAATTCTCTTTGCGGACGCGTGCGGAAGGCGTTGCGCGTATCCTTATCTGGTCTATCAGTGGATCGAAGGAATCAGCCTCAACGAATGTCGCAGGCGAAATTCGCCGGAGACTTTCGTCAAGCTCGCGGAGCCGCTCGGCCAACTCCTGGCGCGAATCGCCCACACAACCCTCCCCGCCGGTTACATCGACAGAAAGATTCAGGTCGAGGCACTGCTTGAGCGTGCCTGTGAGCAACTGCGCGAAGGTCTGGCGCGCGAGCGGCTCGGCACCGTGCTGGCCGACGGCCTGCTTGATTGTCTGAAGAGGAGCGCACCTGCTTTGTGCGCGCTTGATGATGTGAGCGTCCTCGTTCACGGCGATTTCGGAGGGCGAAACATTCTGGTCAGCGTCGAGGAGAGTGGCGAATGGGGAATCAGCGGCGTCATAGACTGGGAGGAGGCCGCCGCAGGTTCCGCCCTGTGGGACGTGGGCAGCCTCTTCCGGTATCCGCGACGGTATTCCGCTGAGTTCCGCGCGCTCTTCGAGAAGGGCTATCGTGCGGAGGGTGGAGAGCTATCGCCTGATTGGTGGCCGGTCGCCAGGACGTGTGACGCCATGCGGCTGGTGGCGATACTGAACGAAGAGCGCGAGCTGCCGGGCGTGTTCGCGGAGTGCGCCGAGTTGATCCGATCAATAGTCTCCGGCTCAAGGTCGGATGATGTCCTGATAAATCACCCGACCTGAACGACAGTGCGAAAAAGGCTATTTCTTCTTCGCCGTTTCCCCGCGCGCTTTCTTCATGTCTTCTACGATGCGCTCGGCCAGGAGCGGCGCCGCGGCGTTGCCGTCAACGGCCGTCACCTTTCCCGTCGTGAGC
>DATEMM010000385.1:0-5201 GCA_035275605.1 Pyrinomonadaceae bacterium | reverse complement strand
GGTCGCGGGCTGGCTGCGCTCCGCCGTGTTCGTGTCGTTCAAGACGTGGGCGTAAGTAGTCTCGGGCTTTAAGCGGACGCCCGCCGCCTCGCCCGGCTTCGCAGCCGGCGTCACGTAGACGCTGACCTCGTTGTCGTTGATGGAGAGCGCGCTCACTTCCGCGCCGAAGTACCATTGCACGTCGTTCCAGAGCCAGCCGTCGCCGAGCGGGTCGCCACGAAAGTAGCTCTCGTCGCCGACGACATTGCCACGCACGCGCCGCAGCCCGCGCGCGTAAAGATCGTCTGCGAGGCGGTCGAGCGAGGATTTAGTCTCATCGCGCTCAGCGAAGGAAGAGAGGTCTGGTGCGCCGCGCCCGTAGAGAATCAAATCCCCGGCGACTACACCGCGCCGATCCGGCTCCGCGTCGGCGTAGACGGAGGTTCGCCAGGTGTAGTCAGCGCCCAGCAGGTCCAGCGCGACGGCCGTGGTGTAAAGCTTCAGATTAGAGGCGGGGGCAAACGTCTTGTCGGCGTTGCGCGCATAGAGCACGCGCCCGTCGCGAAGGCGTGTGACTTGTACGCCCCAGCGCGCGTCTTTGAATTCGCCTTCGTCAATCAGGCGGTCGATCTTGCGGCCAAGCTCGATTGCCGAAGAAGAGTTCGCGACCGACCCTGGCCGCGCCGCCTGCCCGGCAGATTCCCGCCGCCCCTCGACGCCCGCCTCCCCTACTCGCGCGGGCGCGACGGCCTGTGCATTGGAGTATTGGAATGTTCTGGATGCGACGAAAGTGATGACGAGAAAAAGCGCGGCGCAGATTGCCGCGGCATTGGTCAGGGCACGCGGCCGCTGGTGTTTTTTGTGTGCCATTTCATTACCGGGTGGGAGAGGGTAAAAGTTCTGGCCGTCGCTTAACTGGCGAAGAGTGTTTCCGTGCGCCCCGCGCCGAGTCTCCCTCTCGTCGCCTCGTAAACTTCGTCCGTAGTCATCTCCGAGATTCTGTGGCTGTAGATAACGCGGTGCCGCTCCTCTATGGGGATGAAGCTGTTGGGGGTCGGGCGGTCGAGCAGCGCGATGACCGAAGTGCCCACGGCCGTAGCAATGTGCATAGGGCCGGTGTCGTTGGAGACGAAGACAGAGAGTCGCGCCAGCGCCGCGGCCAGTTGCGGGATGGTGAGCCGGTCAAAGATGATCGTCTGGCGTGGGAAGAGTGCTCGCATCTCCTTAACCATCTCTCGCTCTTCCGGCCCTGCGAAGAGGACTATTCGCACGCCATCATTACGCACCAGTCGCTCGGCCAATTCGCTGAAACGCTCCAGGGGCCAGCGCCTGCCCGGATGGCCGGCTCCTGGGAAAAGCCCCACGAGCGGAGCGCCCGCGGCCGCCTTCTCTTTCTTCAACATCTGCTCGACGGCCGAGTCGTCCTCCGGGCGCGTTCTGAGGCGCGGGACGCGCGGCGCTTCCCGGACGCCGAGCGGGATCAGCACGTCCAGGTAACGGTCAATCGCGTGCTTGCTCGGCCGGTTGTCTTCAATGGGCGGCTTCGGGTGAAAGTTAGACAGGTAGTCGAGCGAGCGTCCGGGCCGACGCGCGTAGAGCCTGTGCGGCGCGCCGGAGAAAAAGCCAAGCAGGTTCGTCTCGGAAAGGCTGTGGAGGTCAATCACGAAATCGAACCTCTCGCGCCGCACCTGCCTGACGATTTTCCCGATGCGAAAAACCGCCAGCAGCTTTGAGCCGTCACGCAACGCGACCCTGTCCACCACAATCGTCGCGTCAGCGTAACCAGACAGGTCAACGACGGGCGCACCCGGTTTTCCGACCGCGACGGTGATGCGCGCACGCGGAAACTTTTCGCGAATGGCGCGCAAGGCCGGCAGGCTCAGCACCACGTCCCCCAACTGGCCAAAATCTATGACGAGGATGTTATGCGGATCGAAACTCATCTGATAAGCGATGCCTATTCTTCCAAAGCGTTTTTTATTGCCCGGACGAGCTTATTAAACTCTTCTTCAATCGGGTGCTCCCTGCCCTCTTTATCCAGGCCCTGGAAGAGCTTGCTACGTAAGCCACGGGCCAGCTCCAATTGTACTCCTTTACCTGATTTGCCTCGATTACAGATGTTCTCGGGCCTCTCTCCTTTAAGCTCTGTGTCATCCTCGGTGGAAATGCCTTCGGCTTGAAATGCGGCTTTGAGCTTGAGCTTCAACTCTTCGTCGAGACCTCCGATATAAGCTACTTCTTCATCCCCGTCGCGCCCGTGTATGGTAACGACCGTTCGCGCTCGCTTGGCCGCAATTATTACCCTGGCCTCTTTGAACCTGTCGCTGGTGACATGCAGGACCGTATTGCCCCATTCCATGTTTCCGGTAAAGCTATAGAAGGTGTGGCTGGCACCGGCCACGGCTTTAGCTATCTCGGTCGTTCCTGCTTCAATGCTGCCGCCGTGTGGGGCGACGATGGCGTATTTTGAATCGCGGAAAATTACCTCAACGGTAAAGTGCTCGTTCTCACGGAAGCCGTGGCTTAAGAGGTCCGCATAGGATTCGTAAATATCTGCCATAACGTCCTTCATCCTTTACCGTGAACAGGGCGCGCCGCCTACTCTTCACGCAAATCGCGACCGCTCATCTCGGCGGGCTTTTCCAAGCCGAGCAGGCCAAGGATGGTCGGTGCGACGTCTTCGAGGGCAGCGCCCTCGCGGAGTTTCATTCCCTTCGAGGCTTCGTCTACCAGGTGGAAGGGGACGGGGTTGGTCGTGTGCGCCGTGTGCGGCTGGCCCGTCGTGAGGTCAATCATCTGCTCGCAGTTGCCGTGGTCGGCGGTGATGAGGGTGAGACCGCGCGCCCGCCGTATGCCCTTCGTGATCCAGCCCAGACAGGTGTCAACGTACTGCACGGCCTCTATGGTCTTGTCGAGCTTGCCAGTGTGCCCGACCATGTCCGGGTTGGCGAAGTTGACGATGAAGACGTCTGTTTCGCCCTCGTCAATCGCCCTCAAGACCTTGTCCGTAACTTTGAAGGCCGACATCTCTGGTGCCAGGTCGTAGGTCGCAATCTTGGGCGAGGGCACGAGCAGGCGGCGCTCGCAAGGATAGGCTTTCTCCACGCCCCCGTTGAAAAAGTAGGTAACGTGGGCGTACTTCTCCGTCTCTGCCAGGTGAAAGTTGCGCACGCCCAGTTGGCCGAAGACTTCCGACAACACGTTGCGGTGCTCCTGCGGGCCGAAGGCCACCGGGAGTTGGAAGGTCTGGTCGTACTGCGTGAAGCAGGCGAAGTTTACGGCGGGGCGCTGCGGCGTGGGAAAGCCGCCGAAGCCAGGCTCCGTCAGTGCGCGCGTAATCTGGCGCGCGCGGTCCGGGCGGAAATTGAAGAAGATAACTGAATCGTTCTCCCCGATGACGGCGACGGGCTCTATAGTCTCACGCTCGACGACCAGGGGCTCTACGAACTCGTCCGTCACGCCGCGCTCGTATGAGCGCTTGACCGCCTCCACGGGGTCGATGACGCGCTCGCCCTCGGCCCTGACCAGCAGGTTGTAGGCGCGCTCGGTCCTCTCCCAGCGCTTGTCCCTGTCCATAGCGTAGTAGCGCCCGATGACGGAAGCGATGCGCCCGCAGCCGATTTCAGCGCACTTGACCTGCAAGGCTTCGAGGTAGCCGTAAGCTGAAGCAGGCGGCGTGTCGCGCCCGTCCAGAAAGCAGTGGACGTAGACGCGCTGTAGGCCGCGATCCTTCGCCATACGCAGGAGCGCGTAAAGATGCGTCTGCGAGGAATGAACCTGCCCGTCGGAGAGCAGTCCCATCAGGTGCAGGGCCGCGCCGTTCGTCCTGGCCTCGTCCATCGCCTGTGCCAGCACTTCGTTCTTGAAGAACTCGCCCGTCGCTATGTCGTGATCTATGCGCGAGACATCCATGCGGATGACGCGGCCCGCGCCCATGTTCAGGTGCCCGACCTCGGAGTTGCCCATGACGCCGGCAGGGAGGCCGACGCGCGAGCCGGAGGCTTCGAGCAGCGTCTGCGGATATTTCTCCAACAGCTCGTCGTAGAAAGGTGTCGAGGCCAGGGCGATGGCGTTCCCCTCACGCTCGGGCGTGTAGCCCCAGCCGTCTATGATGATGAGCGCGAGCGGCCCCCTCTTGTCGGTCAAAACTTGCCTCCTCGGATTTCAGGTTCAGAGTAAGAGCCACAGAGGCACACAAGACACAGAGAAGAAATAAGAGGGAATAGAGATTGCCATGACGGAAGCTGTTTCTTTGCTTTCTCTGTGTCTTAAGTGCCTCTGTGGCTAAGCATTCGCCTGGTAGCGCGTCTTGCAGTTCGGGCACTCCAGCAGGTTGTTGACGCCGCTGACGGGGAAGATGGGGATCACAAAGAAGATCGTGATGAAGCGCATGCCCTTCTTCACGCGGAAGTTTCCGACCGCTCCGCAGTTGGTACACTGCATGGGCCGCGGCGTGGTCTCCGAGCCCCAGGTGAAGTAGTCCGTTCCGATGATGATGAAGGCCAGGCCCATTTCCCCTCCGGCGTTACTTCGGGCAACTATTTCTTCGCCGCCCGTGCCCTCTTCTGGCGGTTGTCCGTGGCGCTCTGCTCGATCTGATAAAAGGCGCTGAGACCGGGATAGCGCGCAGCCGAGCGCAAATCCTCTTCGATGCGAAGCAACTGGTTGTACTTGGCCATGCGGTCCGTGCGCGAGGCCGAGCCGGTCTTAATCTGCCCGCTGTTGGTGGCAACCGCCAGGTCCGCTATGAAAGAGTCTTCGGTTTCGCCAGAGCGGTGCGAGATAACGGCGGTGCGCCCGTGCGTCTTGGCCAACTCGATGCAGTCGAGCGTTTCGGTGAGTGTGCCAATTTGATTAACTTTAATCAGAATGGAGTTGGCCACCCCGCGCTCGATGCCTTTTTGAAGAAAGCGTGTGTTGGTGACGAAGAGGTCGTCGCCGACGAGCTGGACGCTGCGGCCTATCTCGTCCGTCAGCGTCTTCCAGCCGTCCCAGTCGTTTTCCGCCATGCCGTCTTCGATGGAGATGATCGGGTAACTCCTGGCCCAGTTCTTCCAGTAAGCAACCATCTCGTCCGAAGAGAGTTTGCGCTTATCGGACTTTTTGAAGACGTAAGCGCGGCCGTCGTAGAACTCGCTCGCCGCGGGGTCTAAAGCGAGCATGACGTCGCGGCCAGCCTGGTAGCCCGCCAGCGTGATCGCTTCAAGGATAGTCTCGACGGC
>DATEMM010000384.1:0-3655 GCA_035275605.1 Pyrinomonadaceae bacterium | reverse complement strand
AGTTCTAAAACCAGATGCCGGATGCTCAGATGTCAGAGGTTAGATCGGAACTGACATTTACATCTAACATCTCACATCTGACTTTATGAAAACACCGCGTAAGAGTCGCCCCCCGCGACATCGCTCTTTGGAAGAGCGTCTGGCCTTAGCGCGACGTTCCCGCACCGTCGAAGACGCCAAGTTCCGCGCCCGCCAGGCGCAAGGCAAGCTCCGCCGCTTCGTCAGGGCGAACTTTCGCAAGGACGAAGTGATAGCCTCTCTGGCGCTGCGTCAGGGCGAGTGCAACCGCTGCGGAGCCTGCTGCGAGATTCTTTTCAAATGCCCCTTCCTGAAAAAGCACAAGGACGGAACGACCACCTGCGGCATCTACGAAGATCGCCCCAACCAATGCCGTCTCTTCCCCATCGAAAAGCGCGACCTGGAAGAAGTGCGCGGGAGCTGTAGCTTCTACTTCATAGAGAAGCCGATCAAATTAGAGAAAGCCAGCTAAAAAGCAGTGGCCAGTGGTCAGTGGTCGGTGGTCAGTTAAAAGCTGATTTCTCACTGACCACTGACCACTGACTACTGACCTCTGACTTATGATTATTGTCGTTATCGGTGCGCAGTGGGGTGACGAGGGCAAGGGCAAGATCGTTGACCTCCTGGCTGAGCGCTTCGACATCGTGGCGCGTTACCAGGGCGGGCACAATGCCGGGCACTCCGTCTACGTGGGCGAGCGCTCGTTTGTCCTGCGCCTCCTCCCCTCGGGGATAGTTCACCCGAACAAGACCTGCGTGCTCGGCAACGGGATGGTGATCGACCCGAAGGCCTTTTTCGAGGAAGCGGACCAACTGGCCGAACAGGGCGTGGACGTTACGCCTGAGCGCGTCCGGGTCAGCTCGCGCGCGCACCTGATACTTCCCTACCACCGCGCGCTCGACCACACGAGCGAGGAGCGGCTCGGCAACGAGCGCGTGGGCACGACCCTGCGCGGAATTGGCCCAGCCTACGAGGACAAGGCCGGGCGGCGCGGGATTCGCGTCGCTGACGCACTTGTCCCGGAAGTCCTACGCTCGCGCATCGAGCGCAACCTGGAAGACGCCAACCGGATCATCGTCGCCTACGGAGGCGAGGCGCTCGACCCAGACGAAATTTTCGCCGAGATGTCGCGGATGGCGGAGCGCATCGCACCGTTCATCACAGACACGACCCACTTCATCAACAAGGCCGCGCGCGAGAACCGCACGATTTTGATTGAGGGAGCACAGGCCACGCTGCTCGACGTGGATCACGGGACGTATCCTTTCGTCACCTCGTCGAACACGACCGCTGGCGGCGCGGCGACAGGGTTAGGATTAGCCCCGCACCGCGTCACTGGGGTGCTCGGCATCGTCCGCACTTACACGACGCGAGTGGGCGAAGGGCCTTTCCCGACGGAGATGCTTGAGGGCGAGGAGGAGTTGGGCCAACTGATACGCGAGCGCGGGCACGAGTACGGGGCCGTCACGCGCCGCCCGCGCCGCTGCGGGTGGTTCGACGCCTTCGCCACGCGCTACGCCGCGGAGATTAACGGGTTCTCCTCCGTGGCGCTGACGAAGCTGGACGTGCTGGACGCTCTGGATGAGATTAAAGTTTGCACGGGTTATAAATTAGACGGGCGGGAGATAGAGTCTTTCCCTGCCGTCTCACAGGATTTGCGCCGGGTCGAGCCCGTTTACGCCACCCTTCCGGGCTGGAAGACCTCGACCGAAGGCATCACGGAGATAGAGCAGCTTCCCGCAGAGGCCCGACGCTACGTCGAGTTCCTCTCGGACTCAATCGGCGTCGAGATCGGCCTCATCTCGACCGGCCCGGAGCGCGGGCAGACCATCGTCTGCAAAGACTCCACGCTCGCCAAGTGGCTTGAGAGTTAGCCTCTAGCTGTCAGAAGGTCGCGGAACTGGCTTTTAACCAGCGTGTCGCAGATAAAGTTGGCCGCGCTTGCGGCCCATGTGAGGCGCATGTAAAATGCCTTCCATCCAGCATGTGGGCCGATAGCTCAGTTGGTAGAGCAACTGGCTTTTAACCAGTGGGTCGCAGGTTCGAGTCCTGCTCGGCTCATTTTAGTTTCAATAGTTTATGGGCAGCCCGTTGGCTGCCCATAACTTTTCTGGTAGACAATTGTTAGAATCTCTCCTGAATTTTTCTTACTCTAGACGCTTTTTACTTGAATATCATTGAATATGAATCCCATCTAAGCATGTGACACAGCGCATCATGCCTCAGCGGGAGGAGAAGATGAACAGACGAATTAAAATGTACGCGGCGGTAGTGCAAGCGTTGCTGCTACTTTTAAGCCTTTCGTTATCCGCACACGCAGTTCAGAACAAGCGAAAGAAAAAGTCTGAGCCGATTGGCAGACCGGTTCTGTGGAAAGCGCCGGATGATCTACCTGCGCGCGACCTGTTGCTGGGTCCGGGCGGCGCTGGGATGAGGCCGGACACGAGCCGTCTGACGTTTATCAAAGCGGAGAAGGGCGGCTATTCGCCGAAGTTTCGCGTGCGCGACGCGCGCGGGCGCGAGTGGGTGGCAAAACTGGGGAAAGAAGCGCAAAGTGAAACCGCAGCCGTGCGGCTATTATGGGCCGTAGGCTATCAAACGGAGATCAACTATCTCGTCCCCTGCGTTCACATCCCCGGCGCGCCCAAGCCCAGAAAGAAAGTGGGCAGGTGCGAGGGCGATGGCTTTGCTAACGTGAGATTCGAGGCCAGACTGGAGAATGTTGAGCGAACCGGGCAGTGGAAGTGGAAACGGAATCCTTTCGTGGGTAGGCGCGAGTTACAGGGCTTGATAGTGATGATGGGGCTTCTGAATAACTGGGACATCAAGGATTCCAATAACGTCGTTCTCTATATGCCTGCCGGAAGCGGAAGCCGTGTCGCCGAATCGCTCTACGCCATCAGCGACCTCGGCGCGACGTTTGGCAGAACTGGTAATGTTCCCTTCTTCTGGCGCTTCACCCGCAGCCGAAATAATCCGAAAGATTACGCTCAGGCGAGGTTCATTGATAAAGTTAAAGGGAACCGCGTCGCCTTCCGCTACGGGGGAAAGAATCGCGGTCTCTTTAAGAACATCACGGTTGAGGACGCCAGGTGGATCGGGGGTCTGCTCTCTCGATTAAGCCAACGGCAGATCGCTGATGCATTTCGCGCGGCCAATTATGATTCGGCTGAGGTTCGTCTGCTGACGGATGCAGTCCGCCGGAGAATAAATGAGTTGGTCAGACTGCCTGAGCCCGGCATCGCTTCTTTAGAATTTGGAAATGAATCAAGCGATTATGAGTACGGGCTCGCCTTGCGGTAATGGATTTGTGACTGGCTGATAAGCATCCATGAAACCGGGTTGAGCTGCGATTTCAGGATAACCACATTCCTTGAACGAGTCATTGTAATCTTCTATTTATATTTCCAGGTTTATGATGGGTTAAAGGCCGTCCTTTTTCTACAGGTTTCATTAGCGTCCGGTCTAAGGATTACAAGATGTGCAAAAGTACTATGACAGGATTAAAGGCATGGCAGATTATTATGCTTTGCGCTTTAATGACTCTCGCTTCGGCGAATGCCTTCGCGCAAAATCCTAGGGGCGGAGCGCCCCAACCCTCGCCTACGCCGCAGACAAAACCCACGCCGTCACTTGA